>JBIQMD010000142.1:0-5387 GCA_044463725.1 Truepera radiovictrix | reverse complement strand
TTGCCGCCTCCGTGCTCGCTTGCGCTCTGCGGGAGTCGATGACGGCCAGGGCGGACTCGTACGCCAACCCCGTCGTACGCGCGATCTGGTCCAGAGCGCGGCGCGTTTGGGGCGCGATGGGCAGGAGGGCTGCCCCGGTGGCACCCAGCAACGTGGCGCCAAGGTGAACGGCCAGCCCTACGGGCCACAACAGCTTGACTAGCCCGACGACGAGTGCCACGGCAAGCGCCCCAAGAGCTGCGCGGCGGACGCGCTCGTAGCCGGCCAGGCGCCGGGCCGTGACGAGGTGGAGGCGGAACGTGACGTCTGCCGGGAGTTCGCGGCTGCGGCGTTTGCTTGGCGAGATCATGCGCTTGCCACCTGGTTGCCACGACGCGGTATGCGCACGGCAAGAAGCGTGACGAGCGAGAGTACTACCATCGTCGCGAGGTATGCGGGTGCGACCGTGAGCGGGCCCGCCCACGGATTGACGATTACTAGGTCGAAGGCGAAGTCTGCCCACACCAGGCCCGCGAGCAGCGCTGGTACGGCAATCAGGAGCAACACGCCAGAGTATGGACCACGGACGAGGCGCCCGAGCAGCAAGCCAAGGCCGAAGAAACCGGTGACGGTGAGCGGCGCCACGAGCGCAGGCCAATAGCCTGGCGTGGCCGGGTAACTGCCAGCCTGCGCGATGAGCTCGAACGGCCACGTAAGTAGCACGATGACGAGAAGCGCCAACCACGTCAGCCTCACCCTGGCGGCCCTGGGCAACACCGCGGTACCGTCGGCACTGGGATCCCGTTGAGCCGCTTGCGCTCCGTGTTGCGCCCCGAACGCCAACCCGAGGAGGGCCAACAGGCTATTGCGCAACGGTGCAACCGCGAACCATGACTCGTTGACGCGCGCGCCGCCGTCTGGCCAGTTGACCGTTAGCGCCACCACGAGCACGGCAAGGAATAGCGCCACTATCTGCGCCAAGTCGGAGCGCTGGAGCCTGCCTGCGATTTGAGCAAGGAGCCTCACCGTCCGGCCACCCCAGTCAGGGCAACTCCAGTTAGGCCACTGTCGAGTTCGGTTGCTGCCAGCCAGATCACGCACCCGCTCTGAGCTCCACAACCGCTACTGGTGATCAGGGTGCCCGCTGGCAGGAGAGTGGTCAGGCCAGCGTAGATGGCTGCGAGGTGCTGCGGGTAGGCATCGAGCTCGCCCGGTGCCAGCGCGGCGGTGCCGCTGGGTGCCACGTCGTTCTGCGCACCGAGGCCGATGACGTAGGTGCCCTGCAATGGCCGAGCCGAGCGGTTTGAAATGACGGAGCCATGGACGGTGAACGGCGCACTAACTGCGCGCGGCGGCAGCCTAACGAGCGCCGAGCGCCAAGCGGCCGTTGGCAGGCGAATGCCGTTGTCATCGGCCGTGTATGGCTGTTGCTTCACCGCACTCGCCCCCGCGCCGAACTCGAGCGCGGCTGGCGGGAGGGTGAGCGTCTCCTGCGCTTCCTGGATCAGGGCTAGCGCGCCCCCAACCACCCCAACGGCGATGCTGCCTTGGTACTGCGCGGCCGCCGGCCTCACTGCCAACCATGCCCCGACGCCGACCAGACCGACCACGAGGATGCTCGAAAGCAGCCCTTGCGCTCCACCGAAGCGCAGTAGCGCCAACAGTAGAACCGCGTACGCCACGGAGCCGGCCAGGACCACTGACAGCGGCGTTGGCTTGGGGCCCTCTACCAGGGGTTGGGCGAGGACGGGGGCGAGCAGTTCGCTCGGTCGCGGGGCGATTAGGTCGTCGCCCTCTACTCCAGTGGGGAAGGTCGACGTGACGAGGCCAGCGCCCAAGCTCGTGGTGCCCGTCTCACCCATGAGATCTCCAAGTCCAGGAGGCACCTGCCCAGCCGCGCCTGCAACGACGACCCGCGCACCGGCCACGGCGGCAGCCACGAGCGCCTCTACCGGCGCCGCCTGGTGTGCGACCACCACGGCGCTAACACCGCCGTACGCCGCAGGCGTGAACGGCAGGTCGGAGGGTACTACCTCCACCAAGCGCGCCCCCGGCCACGCTGCCAGGATGGCGCCGTCCTGACCAACACTCATGCGCTCGCTGACAACCAAGACGAGCGGGCGCGAGTCCGATTCGCGGCTGCCCAGACTGCCACTAGCCACTACCCTCGAATTGGTCGCCACGCGCCAGGTAAGGGAGCGGAACGGCGGCACGTAAAGATCAGTCTCGAACTGGTTGACGCCACCTCCGCCGCGCAGCTCGTGGGTGATGACGACCGGCACCTCGCCGTCTTTGAGTGTTCCGACGTCGATGACCATGGTGAGCGTGCTGTGAGGCAAGTCGCGCGTGACGACCCTGACGGGGTTCCACGCTCCCGCCACGACCTGATTGGCCACACCGATGGTGAAGTCAACTGGCCCGGTGGCCGCGTGCGTCACGCCGCCAACGAACCAGCCGACCACAGCTAGGGCGAGCACGCATACCCGCAGCGGCGGGAACCGCCGAGCGGCTAACGGTGCTTGGGTGCGGCCGCGGAACATCTGGAACTGGAAGTATACGGGCGTAGCGGGCCCGCCCAGGTAACGGCCTAGGCCTTTGCCTAGCGCCCCGCGACCGCCGCTACGAACACCACGGCGCTGACGACCTTGCGCTCGGTCGAGCGGTTCATGACCTTGCCGTCGACTACGAGCGTGGTGCTGCTGCCGCTATCGAAGCGCATGGCGCGGTCAACCCCTAGGCCGAGGAACAAGTCGACGAGGTCCTCCGCGCGCATGGTCTCCGCCACGACGAAGAGCGTGGTTCCGTCCGGCATCACCCCTATGGCCGCCTGTTGCGTCAGGCCATCGAGGATGCGTTGACCGGAGGCGAACGCTTCTACCGAGGGGTCGTAAGCCGCAACACCGTCCTGCACGAGGAGCGGTCCGGCTTCGACCGCGTACTGCGCGGAGTCGAATCCTCGCGGTCTCAGGTTGGTGTCGAGGGCAACCGAATCGCCGGTGTCGAGTAGGGCGAGTTCGCGGTTCGTCGCCGGGTAAGCGAGCGCGAAACCGTCAACCGGCACCACTCGCGGCCCGATCTTGTTCTCGACGACCACGCCATCCTTCACGACGAGCACCCCTTGCATCGCGCTGCCCGCCAGGGCGCCGGCCTTGGTGGCCACGATCACGCCGTCACCGTTGGCGGTGCCAACGCTTAGCGTGCCGCGCGACGTGTAGAGGAGAACGTCTGCGTCTAGGCGGTCGATCAGGGGCTGGCCGGCGGGGGAGAAGGCGACGCTGGCGCGACCCCTGCTCGGGAGCGAGAGGAGCCCGTGGTCGACCTTCAGGAGCCCGATGGCGGCGTAGTTGCTAGTGTCGAAGTAGCCGGCGTTAAGGGCGATCAGCGCCCCAGAGGCGAGTTGCGTGACCGTGCGCGGCACGCGGCTCTCGCCAACGACGCGCAGCTCGCCGCTGCCCGGCGCCATGCTAACGAGGTGCACTACGCTCGGGCCGCTCGCGCTGAAGACGCGGTACTTGCGGTAAACGACGCCGGGTGCGATGTCTTGTTCGACTTGCACGAGCTGACTGAGGTCGCGGCGGGGCGTGATGTCGATGACCAGGCGGTTCGGGCTCTCGAGGGGGAAGACGGCGTAATCGAACGCTGGGCCGCTCAGCCGTAAGCGCAGGTTGCTGCCCGTCGTCACCAACTCGAGTTCAAGCCCGGAGATGTCGTCAGGGGCGGCGGCAGGCACCAGCAGGCTGGGCAGGTCGAGCACGAGAGGTGCCTTGGCCTCTCGAGAACCTCCGCTGCGGACCGCCTCGAGCTGGGCGAGTGGCACGTTCGGCACGTCGAGCACCATGCGCACCTCGGCGGTACCGGAGTAGCGAATGCCTTCCAGGCGCGGAACCGTTACGCCGAGCGCGTCCAGCACGCTACCGTTGACAAGCACCTCACCGTCAACGAGGACAGGTGGATCGGCCGTCATGTTGGACAACCAACCCAAGCCAGCTACGTAGGTCTCGTGGAACGGGCCGTGGACGATGGTGATGGCGTCGGCAGTCACGGTGGCCGTTGCGTCAGGCAGGCGGTAGTAGGTTCCGGCAGGGGTTGTGGTCTGGGCGCCGCCGGTGGGCAAGATGAGGAGCAGGATGGCCAAAAGACTCAAGCGAGCAACGGAAACGCGCAGCATCTAGTCGAGTCTCGCAAGTGAAGTGTCGGTTTTGATGAGCGCGCGCTACAACGCTCACACGTTCACAGCCCGTGGAACAAGGTGAGGATCGGTTCGAGGCCGACCGTGCCGCCAAGGATCTGGCTAAGGGCCAGCTCGAAGCGGTGGGCCTCGACGTCGCGACGATTGAACGTGAGGGCGCCGAGCGCGATGGCGCGGCTACGCAGGTCGGAGACGCCGGTGTCTGCGAGGTCTATCACCGTGAGGTGCGGCCCGAGGAGGCTGTCATCTACGCGTGCGCTCTTGTCGAGGCGCAGCACGAGGTCGGCTCGCTCTAGCAGGGTGTTGCCGAGCGGGTCGGTGAGGGAGCGTGCGTACACGGTCGTGCCAGCTGCTTCCGGTTTGGCGCGCTCGGCGGTCACCCGGTCACTTGCGAGGATGGCGAGAGACGCGACGCCGAGGCGCGCGAACTCGCGGGCGGCGGCGCGGGCGTCCGGTCCGGCGCCCAAGATGACGGCGTGCGCGCCATCCGCGTGCCAGCGCCGCGCGCTGAGCATGGTGCTGAGGGCCCGGCCGAACGTGTGGTCTGCCATGACCCCGGCCTGGGTGACGGTGAGCGTATCCGCCACGCCCAGGTCACTTGCGTCGAGTGAGGCGCGCGCCGCGACCGTCTTGGCCTCGGCCTGACGCGCCTCGTCGAGCACCACGGCGCCAGCGAAGTCGAGTCGCTGCAAGGCGCGCACGAGGTCGCTCATAGAGCCGTCTGGTACGGCGTGGAGGAGGAAGCGGCCGGACTCGTCGTGGAAGTCACGTAGCGCGTGCTTGAGGTTGGAGTCTTCCGTGACCAGCGCCACGATATGCATGAGCACGAGCTTACCAGGGGCGTGCAGTCCCGTTGCGACCCCGTGGTAGAATCCTCGGGTGCTACACGCGCATTGCTTCGACCCCTACCTGGCTCTTGGCACGCGCTCGTGTCGGCGAACGCGTCGCTGAAGCGACGTACTTGGCTCACGCCCACTTCGCCATAACGCCGGGCTCCCCGGCGCCACCATCAACGCACAACTCAGGGTTATGGCTTGGTGCCACGGCCCGCAGAACGGTTCAGGTGATCCATGTTCGTACTCCTACCAGACGGTAAACGCCTAGACCTACCAGATCACGCGAACGGCTTCGACGTCGCCAGCGCCATCGGGCCGGGCTTGGCAAAGGCGGCGCTAGGCGTGCGTGTCAACGGCAAGCTCAGTGACCTGCAGAGCAGCGT
>JBIQMD010000141.1:0-5414 GCA_044463725.1 Truepera radiovictrix | reverse complement strand
CCCGCACTTTGCGGCGCTTGACGCGGTAGCCCAGCGCCGAGAGCTTCCCGAAGAAACCGTAGGCAGTGGTGTCGCCGTCGCGCTCGACCACGTAGGCGTTGGCGTGCGCCAGGTGGCGACCGCGCAGACAGGCATCTAGCAAGCGCTGATAATCGACGCTGGCGTTATGGTTGTCGCGCGCCGCGTAGTAGAGGTTCTGTGTGTCCACGAACAACGCCACGCGCTGCGTTGGGCTCTCGCCCGGCAGGGAGGACGGCGCGGCCGGCACGTTGGCTGACTCCACGGCCGCAGTCTACCCCGCACCAAGCGCCGCGCAGACGAGTGCTAGTCGCCTGCAAGCCACTTGCCCATGACGAGGTTGTCCTCGAACCCTCCACCCTCGCTCTGCAGGCGTTGGACCTGGCGGACCTCGCGGCCCTCGAGCAAGAAGCCCTCACTCTCGTACAGGCGTACGGCGGCCGTGTTACCCGCCCGCACGTGCAACGCCACCTTGAGCACGCCTACTCGCCTACACCACGCGTAACCCGCGTGCAGCAGCTCCCGCGCCGCGCCGCGCCGCCGCGCCCGCAGTGCTACGGCCAGGGTGAGGACGGCAACGTGCTCGAGGCGGCGGGCGGGTGAGCGGTGCAGCTCCAGCCAGCCGATGACGTCGCCGCGCTCGACGGCAACGGCGTAGCAGCTACGGGAACCCAAACCGCCGATGCGCGCCGCCAGTGCGCCAGCCCCCTCCGCGCCGTCCCCAACGAACGCACCACCCTCGCGGTAGATGCTGGCCAGGAGGTCACGCACGGCGTTTGCGTCGTCTGGCGTGGCGCTCCTAACAATCACGACCCGATTATAGTTGCGCCCCTGATATCCTGGTGGGCGCCGCCAATGCGTATCCGGTGGCCGTGAACGTGGAGGTTCTCACCGTGTTGCGCCTTGTTAGCGCCGAAAGTGTCACCGAAGGGCACCCTGACAAGCTCGCTGACCGCATCAGCGACAGCGTGCTCGACGCCATCTTGCAGCAGGACCCGATGGCCAGGGTGGCGGCAGAAACCCTTCTCACGCGCGGGTTGGCCCTCGTAGCCGGTGAGGTCACCACCAACGCAGACGTCGACGTGCAAGCCATAGTGCGCGAGGCCGCGCGCGAGGTCGGCTACACCGACGCGGCCTACGGTTTCGACGCGGACCATAGCGCCGTTCTGATTGCTCTCAACGAACAGTCGCCAGACATCAAGCAAGGCGTTGACCACGCACAGGAGGCCGCTAGCGGCGACGCTTACGACCTCACGGGCGCGGGCGACCAAGGTCTCATGTTCGGTTACGCCATCGACGAAACGCCAGAGTTCATGCCGCTGCCCATCCAACTTGCCCACCGCGTGGCCGCGCGCCTCGCACAAGTAAGGCGCGACCGAACACTGCCATACCTCAGGCCAGACGGTAAGGCGCAAGTGACTTTGGCTTACGAGGACGGCGTCGCCGTGCACCTGCGCAACGTCGTTCTCTCAGCGCAACACGACCCGGACGTCAGCCTCGAGCAGATGCGCTCCGACCTCATGGAGCACGTGCTTGAGGCCGTAGTGCCGAAGGCGCTCCTCACGAGCAGCACGGCGTTCCTCATCAACCCTACCGGACGTTTCGTCGAGGGCGGGCCAACCGCAGACGCCGGCCTTACGGGCCGCAAGATCATCGTCGACACTTACGGCGGCGCAGCCCCGCACGGCGGCGGCGCCTTCAGTGGCAAGGACCCGACCAAGGTGGACCGCTCGGCCAGCTACTACGCGCGGTTCATCGCCAAGAACGTCGTCGCGGCCGGGTTGGCCAAGCGTTGCCAGGTGCAGCTCGCTTACGCCATCGGGGTAGCGCGGCCGGTCGGCTTGTACGTCGATACTTTCGGCACGGGCGTCGTGCCAGATGAGCGCCTCACCGAGCTCGTGCGTAGCGAGTTCGACGCTCGGCCGGCCGCCATCATCGAGCAGCTCGGGCTGCGCAGGCCTCTGTACGCCGCCACCAGCGCGTACGGTCACTTCGGCCGCGACGGCTTCCCGTGGGAGAGCATAGCGAGAGCAGACGCTCTCAAGGCCGCGCTAGTCGCAGGTTAATGCCCACCAGCACGCGTATTCTGACTTCGCTTCCCAAGTGCCTCGTGGTACAAATGTTGCCATGACCAGGTTTGTTCTGGGCAACCGTGAGGGCTCCCTCGCGATCCTCAACGCTAGAAGTGTCCTCGAACGGCTTTCGGACGAGTGGCCGGACCTCCAACTCTCGCTGCGCACCGTGCCCAAGACCGCAGGCCAGGAGTCCGGGCCGCTCTTCACCGCCCTACTGCGAGGCGAGATAGCCCTCGCCGTCGTGCAGCTTGACGCCCTCCCGTACGCGCTGCCAGACGGCGTGCGCCTAGCTGCCGTGCTGCGGCGCCCAGAGCCGCGCTCTGCACTGGCTGCCAAGGGGCGGGCGGCCTTCAGCGCGCTGCCCGATGCTGCCACCGTACTGGTCGCGTCCGAACGCGACGCGGCCTTCTTGCGGGCAACGCAGCCGCAGCTGCGCCTCGAGGTAGACGCGTCAGCGCCGGATGTCCTCCTCAAGCGCCTGGCCGTGGAGGTCGACGCCGTGGTGCTGCCGGCAGCCACGCTCGTCGCCCTCGACCTGCGCAGCGCCGTGAACGCCGTGCTAGACGAGGCGGTCTTCACGCCAGCACCTGCGCAAAGCGCCGTCGGCCTGGTAGTAAGGAACGACGACGACCTGGCGTTCGAGACCGCGTACTCCCTGCAGCACCGCCCGAGCTTCGACCGCGTGCGCGCGGAGAGGGCGTTCGCTGCCGCACTGCCTGACCGCCATGTCGGCGCGCTAGCCACGGTCACCGAGGATGGGGAGCTGACCCTGTTCGGCGCAGTCGCCCAAGGCGCGACCGTCCTGCAGGCGAGCCTGACAGGTGAAGCACGTGAGGCAGAAGACCTCGGCCGCGAACTAGCTCACGATGTAGCTGAACAACTAGCCGCCCTGGCCTGAGGTTGGCGCGTGCTTGGCGTCGGCGAGCACGCGCTCGACCGCCTGGGGCGGCACCGCCTCGTAACGGTCGACCTTCAGCGAGAACGCGCCCCTGCCGCCCGTCATGCTCCGCAAGTCAGCCGAGTACGACTGGATCTCCGAGAGTGGAACGTGGGCGCTGACGACGCTCACGGACCCCTCGCTGTCCATGCCCAAGATGCGCCCGCGGCGCGTGTTGAGGTCGGAGATCACATCGCCGGTGAAGCGGTCGGGCACCCGCACCTTGATGAGGGCCAACGGCTCGAGCAGGATGGGCGTTGCCTGCATGAGCGCCTCGCGCATGGCTTGGGTGGCGGCGAACTGGAAGGCGATGTCCTTCGAGTCTACGGGGTGGTCCTTGCCGTCGTAGACGGTCACCTTGATGTCCTGCAGGGGGTAACCGCCGAGCACGCCGGCTTCCATGCCTGCCCGGGCGCCCTTCTCGCAGCTCGTCATGAACTGCGTCGGGATGGTGCCACCGACGACCTTCCACACGAACTCGAAGCCGCCGCCACGCGGTAGCGGCTCGACGGTGAGGGCGACTTCCGCGAACTGCCCCGAACCGCCGGACTGCTTCTTGTGGCGATAACGAGCGTCGCCGGTGCCCTGAATCGTCTCGCGGTAAGCGATGGACGGCGGCCTAGTCTCGACCTCGACCCCGAAGCGGTCGCGCATGGCCGCCACCGCGATCTCGAGGTGCACGTGGCCCATGCCCCACAGGACCGTCTCCTTGGTGTCGGGGTTGCGCTCGAGGACCAAGGTCGGGTCGGCGTCGAGGAGTTTGGCGAGCGCCTCGCCCATCTTGTCCTCGTCAAGCCGCGCCTTCGGGAATAGTGCCACCGCCATGACGGGTGACGGTAGGCGGATAGGCGCAAGCACGAACTCGGCACCTGGGGCCGTAAGCGTGTCGCCAGTGCGCACCTCGTCGGCCTTGGTTAGCGCGCCGATCATGCCCGGGAGCAACTCGCGCACTTCGGTTAGGTCCTTGCCGCGCGGCGTGTAGAGGTGGTTCGTGCGCAGGTCGGCGCCGTTGGAGGCGTCCTTGAGCGGTTCGCCCGCCTTCAGTCTCCCTGACAGCACCCGCATCATCGAGACCTTGCCGAGGTACGGGTCGACCACGGTCTTGAACACGCGGGCGCTGAACGGTTGGTTCTCACCGAGGGTTGGCGCCGTGCCAGACACGACGGGTAAGGGCCCGTGATCCTCGACGTGGCGCACGCCGCGCGTGAGGAAGTCGAGCAGCAAGCTGATGCCCATGACCTTGCTTGCGGAGGCGAGGAGCACCGGTGTTAGGTCGTTGCGCCGCACGGCCGCGTAGAACGCCGCCAGCAGCGCGTCCTGGTCGATGGTCATCTCTTCGAGGTACTGCATCATCAGCTCGTCGTCGGTCTCGACGACAGCTTCGACCAGGCGGTCGCGGTACTCCTGCGCTAACCCCCCGACCTCGTCTGGGATCGGGATCTCGACGGGGTCACCTTCCGGGAACTCGTAAGCCCGCATGGTGAGGAGGTCGACGATGCCGCGGAAGTTCTCCGCCTGCCCGATGGGCAGTTGGATCGCTGCGATGTTGCCCGGCAGGGTTGCCTCGATGTCCGCCATCGTGCGGAAGAAGTCAGCGTTCTCGCGGTCCATCTTGTTGATGACGAACATGGTCGAGAGTTCGCGTTCGAAGCTCGACGTCCACACGCGCTCCGTGCCGACGGCCACGCCAGAGACGGCCGAGACGACGATGATGGCGGCGTCGGCCGCCGCCTGCGCGCCGCGGATCTCGCTAACGAAGTCGGCGTAACCGGGCGTGTCGATGATGTTGAACTCCTCACCCTTCCAGGTGAGTGGCTGCACGCTCGAATAGATGGAGATCTTGCGGCGCTTCTCCTCAGGGGTCACGTCGGAGACGGTGGTGCCGTCCTCTACCTTCCCCAAGGTGGCGATGGCGCCGGCCCGAAAGAGCATGGCCTCCACCAGAGACGTCTTGCCCGCACCGCTGTGCGACAAGACGGCTACGTTGCGGATCTGAGACATCTCGGCTCCCTCTCTTGTTACAACGGCCACGGCCGCCTAGGTTGCACGCACATGCTTAGCCCTTTGAGGGAGTGTAGCACCGCCACCTTACGCGGTTACACTCGGTCGTGGCGCGTGAACTGGAACTCAAGTACTCCTCGTTAGAGGGTCGGGTACCTGATGGCCCCGAGCTCGAGGCCGCATTCAAGGAACTCGGCCTGCACGTCGGACCAGGCAGCACCCGCAGGCAGAGCGACGTGTACTTCGACAGCCCCGACCTCGCGCTCGAGCGTGCCCGCTTGGCGCTGCGCATCCGCACGACCACTGGCGGCATGGTCGCCGCCGTCAAGGGGCGCGGCGACGCGGCTGCCGGGCTGTTCGAGCGCGAGGAGTTGGACGCGCCG
>JBIQMD010000140.1:0-5446 GCA_044463725.1 Truepera radiovictrix | reverse complement strand
TCGACCGCGTTCGGCGGCGCTCGAGCCGATGATGGCCACGCCTGCACCCTCGTCGGCTGGGGTGAGGAGGCGGCCAGACACGGCCTTGGCGCCGTGGAACAGGTCGCCGATGGCCACGCTCGTTGGTAGGCCCTCGAAGATGAACGACTGGCTCGGGCTGAGACCGCCACGTACGTACAGAAGAGCGGGAACGACGGAGCGGATGCCCAACTCTGGGGCGGCCGCCTGCAGGTCGGTCAGGTAGTGGGCAGGCAAGTCCGGCGAGGTCGGGAAGAAACTGGCGGAGGATGGCCCGAATGTCACCTGGATGTCTGGCCCTAGGTTCGCGAGCTGGTCGCTGAACACCCGCCTAATGCCCTCACCCAAGGAGAGGAAGATGACGGCGCCAGCGACCGCAACGGCGATGCCGAGCGCCGTGAGGAACGTGCGCATTGGCCGCTGCCTCAGCGAGGCGAAGGCGAGTCCCCAGGTGATGCTCGGGCCAGCGCCGCTACTCACCTAGTGGTGTTCCAGTCGAGGTCACGGGGCCTGGAAGGCCCGGCCAACCACGGCTCCTGCTGAGCCCATGGCGAACGGGGCGGCGTCGCCAATGGTGATCTCGACGCCTGCCGCATTGCCTGCGTGGATGTAGACGGGCAGCGCGAAGCGGTATGTCTGCCCTGGAGCCGCCGTCGTATACACGAGGCGCTCGCCAACGTTGCGCGCCGTTCCACTGTAGACCTCGAGCCAGCTCGTTGCCCTCACCGTTATGGCTATCTCGCTGCTGCCAACGGCTACTGCTTGGGTGGCTTGCGCCGCGCTCGTACTGGCAGTTGCCGTAGTGAGCCTGAGCTCCACGGTGCGGTCGTCGCTGAGGTCGACAGTCTGCTCGACGGTCTCGTAACCATCTAGGCTGACGCGCAGGTTGCGGCCAGCGCGGGCCGTTACTGGAGCGGCGCGGATCGGAGTGAGGCCAGGGAGCATGAAGCCGTCGACCGAGACTTGCGCGCCGGGCGGGTCGGTGATGACATCTAGTAGTACCGTGCCGCCAACCGGGAGGTTGCCCTGTTCGGCTGCCCCGATCGGCGCAGCGAGGCCGCCAGCTGGTGGCGTTGCTGCTGGCGGCGTGACGCTGGTTGCGGCTGGCGGCGTGGGCGTCGCAATGCGCGGCGTGCGGAAGAAGAGGGCGTTGTAGCCCCACACGGCAAGCGCGACGAGCACGACGACGAGCAGCACGGTAGGGATGGCGGGGTTCATGCTGAAGCCTCCGCCGCCACTCTTATTGCGCGGTTGCCGCGTCGGCGGCTCGCCGCGCCGCTCCTTGTCCAGGCGCTCCTCGATGGTGGTCAGGCCGCCTGCGCGTTGGCGTTCGCGGTGGTAGATCTCGAGGGCCTGGTCGCCTGGCACGCCGACGGCTTGCGCGAAGAGGCGCACGAAGTTGCGGGTGTAGACGTCCTCTGGGAGGTCCGAGTAGCGGCCTTCCTCCAACGCCTTCAGGTAGTCGCGGCGCACGTGAGTGAGCTCTGCGATGTCACCTAGCTCGAGCCCTTGAGTGAGTCGTGCTTGCCTGAGGAGGGCCCCAAGCTCATCTAGGCCGGCGAGCCTGCTGGAGGCGCCTAGGTGGTCGTTGGGTTCACTATTCTGGGTCATGTTGCCGCCCCCTGATCGGTAGCGTTGGCTGCGGCGGCGTAAGCGATGGCTACGTGGGCAGCCAGGCGGGCGTTCTCCTCGAGGAGGCGCAGGTTCACGGTCATGGTGCCGCCGGCCGAGAGTTCTGCCAGGGCGGCGAGGAGGTAAGGGGTAGTTGCCCGGCCCCGCACTCCTGCGCTGGCCGCGTTGCTCCGCGCTATTGCCAGCCAGCCAGCGAACTCTTCCTCACCTAGTCCGGCGCTTACTGGGTTGCTTAGCAGCACCCCCGCTGGCAGGCCGAGTGCCTCTTGAGCCCTTAGTACGGCGGCGGCTTCGGCTGGCGTGTCTACGCGTGAGGGAAGTGGGACCTCGGTGGTTGGAACCACGAAGCCCGCCAGGTGTTGCGAGCGGTAACCGACTAGTGGCACGCCCAACGTTTCGAGGCGCTCGGCCGTGGCGTCCGCATTGAGGATGCTCTTGGGGCCAGCGCAAACCGTGAGGACGCGGTGGTTGGCGAGGGCAATCAGGTCGGCCGACTCGTCGAAGGGCGTGTCGTGCACGCCGCCTATGCCGCCGGTAGCGAACACCTTGATGCCCGCGTGGTGGGCGGCGTAGAGGGTGGTTGCGACGGTCGTGCCTGCGTCTTGCTTACCCGCGATCAGCGCGGCTAGGTTCCAAGACGACGCCTTGTCTGCGCCACCTGCTGCAAGTTTCTCGAGGTCGGTGGCAGTCAAGCCGACGCAGACCGCGCCAGCCAAGATGCCTATCGTGGCGGGAACTGCGCCCTCTTCTCTGACCACGCTCTCAAGATGGTTGGCGAGTTCGAGGTTCTGGGGGCGGGGGAGGCCGTGGGTGATGACGGTCGACTCGAGCGCCACGACGGGCGCGCGGCGCCCGAGCGCCGCTGCCACGTCCGGCGAGATGCGGAACGGTGCTAGGGTCACGCGGTCAATGTTACCGCAGTGACGCAGCTGGCGGCTGCCGACCGCGTGATAACCTTTGCCAGTGAACGTCGAGCTTGCCACCGTGTTCCCCTGGCTGCAACAGATCGCCTTCGGAGCGGTTGCCGGGTTCGTCGCGGGTTACGCGCTGAAGAAAGTCGGCAAGTTCGTGGCGTTGGCGCTTGGCTTGCTGTTCGTCATCATCCAGCTCCTCGCGTGGTCGGGCTTCGTAAGCGTCAACTGGGACGTGCTGCAAGCAAGCGTCGACCCGCTGCTCGAAACGAGTTCACTCGAGCGCGCCTGGCGTAGCCTGCTGCGGATACTGACGTTCAACATCCCGTTCGCGGCGGCGTTCGTGCCTGCTGTTGTGCTTGGCATGAAGCGGGGCTGAACCGCAGCTTCGCGCCGCAATGCGCAGCCGACCAACTTCAAATGACTTGAGTCACTCACGCTCAAAGAGGTTGATCGAGTAGACTTGACACGACCCTGCCCACACGCTTAGCATGAGGACGTTTGGCACTCACGTGCTGAGACTGCCAAGAAGTGCAATACGAACCCGGAGGAACCCATGGCAAACAAGAAGCAGACCCTCAAGCCGCTGGGCGACAAGGTCGTGGTGGAAGTCATCGACGAACCCCAGACCACCATCAGCGGCATCGTGCTGCCTGACAGCGCCAAGGAGAAGAGCCAGCGCGGCAAGGTCATCGCCGTCGGAAGCGGCAAGCTCCTCGAGAACGGCACCCGCGAACCGATGGAAGTCAAGGTCGGCGACACCGTGCTCTTCGCCAAGTACGGCGGCACCGAAGTCGACCTGGGCGGTCAGGAAGTCATGATCCTGAGCCAGCGCGCCATCCATGCAGTGGTCGAGTAACCAAGCAGTCGACTAAGCAAGCACCACCAACCACCCAGAACAACTACAGCTAGCCAATACAGATAACGGAGACAACATGGCAAAAGACCTGATCTTCAAGGAAGACGCGCGGCGCGCACTAGAGCGCGGCGTTAACGCCGTCGCCAACGCCGTCAAAGTGACCCTCGGCCCCAAAGGCCGCAACGTGGTCCTCGAGAAGAAGTTCGGCGGCCCCACCATCACCAAGGACGGCGTCACCGTAGCCAAGGACATCGAGCTGGCCGATTCGCTCGAGAACATCGGAGCCAAGCTCCTCATCGAGATCGCAAGCAAGACGAACGAGATCACGGGTGACGGCACCACCACCGCCACCGTCCTCGGCCAGGCCATCGTCCGCGAGGGCCTACGTAACGTCGCCGCCGGCGCCAACCCCCTCGCCCTCAAGCGTGGCATCGAGAAGGGCGTCGAAGTGGCCGTGGCCAGCATCCACGCCATGTCCAAGCCCATCGAGGACAGCAAGGCCGTAGCGGAAGTTGCATCCATCTCCGCCAACGACCCAGAAGTCGGGCAGCAGATCTCGAACGCCATGGACAAGGTCGGCCGCGACGGCGTCATCACCGTCGAAGAATCCAAGACCATGGACACGGAACTCGACTTCGTCGAGGGCATGCAGTTCGACAAGGGCTACCTCAGTGCCTACTTCATCACGGACTCCGACGCCATGGAAGCCGTCCTAGAAGACGCATACATCCTCATCCACGAGAAGAAGATCAGCGCCCTCAAGGACCTCCTTCCCATCCTCGAGCAGGTCATGCAGACGGGCAAGCCGCTCCTGATCATCGCTGAGGACATCGAAGGCGAAGCCCTCGCTACGCTAGTCGTCAACCGCCTCCGCGGCACCCTCAACATCTCCGCCGTCAAGGCCCCAGGCTTCGGCGACCGCCGCAAGGAGATGCTCCGTGACATCGCAGCCGTCACCGGTGGCGAAGTCATCAGCGAAGAGCTCGGCCACAAGCTCGAGAGCGTCCGCCTCAACCAACTGGGCCGCGCCAAGCGCATCCGCAGTAGCAAGGACGAGACGACGATCATCGAGGGCCTCGGCACCAGCGAGACCATCGCTGAGCGCGTCAAGGGCATCAAGGCCGAACTCGAGCACACCGACTCCGATTACGCCAAGGAGAAGCTGCAGGAGCGCCTCGCCAAGCTGTCCGGCGGCGTTGCGGTCATCCGCGTCGGCGCGGCGACCGAGACGGAACTCAAGGAGAAGAAGCACCGCTACGAGGACGCCCTCTCGACCGCCCGCTCGGCCGTCGAAGAAGGCATCGTGGCAGGCGGCGGCGTGACCCTGATCCACGCCACCACGGCCGTTCGCGAACTCGTTGCCAAGCTCGAGCATGACGAGCGCACCGGCGCCCAGATCCTCCTCCGCGCCCTCGAAGAGCCGGCTCGCCAGATCGCCGCGAACGCAGGCGCTGAAGGCAGCGTCGTCGTCAACGCCATCCTCAACAGGAACGACGGCAAGTACGGCTACGACGCCGCCACCGACACCTACGTCGAGGACATGTTCAAGGCCGGCATCGTCGACCCCGCCAAGGTGACCCGCACCGCCCTCCAGAACGCCGCCTCCATCGGCGCTCTCCTCCTCACGACGGAGGTCGTCATCGCTGACCGCCCAGAGAAGGAAGACAGGACCCCGGCCATGCCGGGTGGCGACATGGGCGGGATGGACTTCTAAACCGCACTGAACGGTAGCGCTTCACCGCGCTACTAACTGGAGGCGCCCCGGGGGAGACCTTGGGGCGCCTTCATTGCGTGTGCCTGCAGTACTGTTTGGCATGACGGCACCGCGCTTCGCTGGGTTGCAGGCGCTGCTGGGCGACGACCTCGTTGCCCCGTACGGCGGCGGCCGCTCACTGACGCGCCTGCCACCGACGATCGGGCGGCTGTTGGGTGTGCAAGGACCGTGGCGCGGGGAACCGCTCGACCTGCCCGGCGTAGCGGAGCGCTACGAGCGCGTCGTGCTCCTCCTCGTAGACGGCCTGGGTTA
>JBIQMD010000139.1:0-5495 GCA_044463725.1 Truepera radiovictrix | reverse complement strand
CGTTACGCCAGTTAGTCCAGTTGTGGCCAGCGTGGCGCTCGACCAAGGTCGTTTCGACCCCGCGCGCCTCGAGGGCCGCATGGACGCTGCGGTTGATGTCGGTCAGCCACTCGATGGTGCCGACCTCGAGGTACCAACGCGCAGGCAGCTCCCTCTGCTGGTCGCGGAGCCGCCCGAGCAGCCGGGAGTTGCGGGTCGCGTAGTACTCCTTGTGCTCTGGGTCGCCTAGGAATGCACCTGAGAACGTAACGACGCTGGCGGCCAGATCTGGTCGGGTGAGCGCGGCGTTGGCAGACGCCAACCCGCCGAGGCTAGCGCCGAGCCACACGTTCTCACCCGTGCCTGGCCCAACGGTCTCGACCGCTGGTAGCAGCTCTGACAACAAGAACTCGAGGTAGGCGTCTGAATAGCCGTACTCCTCGCGCCTGTCGACTGGTTCTACGAACGCGAACCGCGCAGGCCGCGCCTCGCCACGCGCCACCAGGGCCTCAGCGACGAGGTGAATGCCAGCCAGGCGGTCGAAGGCCACGCCGTCTTGCACCACCACGAGCGGCAGTGGCGCGCCCTCTTGCCCACTCGGGGTGTAGACGTTGACGCGGCGCAACTGACCACCAAGTGCGGCGCTCGTGAGCCGCAAGCGGTCGCGCTGCCCGCGTTCGAGCCCTCTGTCCGGCGTCGATAACGGGTCGGGCCGGTAGTCGGGGCCGCTTAGTGCACTCGCGCTTGGGTACCAGGGGTTGTCTGCCTTGACGCTGTTGCTTGGGTCGGCGCGCAGCTTGCCTTGGGCGTCAACGAAGCCGTACTCGAAGTAACCGTCGTCTGGCACCTCGAAGTCCACGGTTGGCGTTTCGCTCGGTTCAAGTGGTACTGGTGCGCGCTCCATGTCCGTGTCATCCGAAGCTAGTTGCTGCGCCCAATCGGGGACGGCGACAGTCACTCTCATGCTGGGAGTTTAGCTCGGGGCGCCTTCTGGCCGGGGCAGCGCGGCGGGGTTAAACTCGGCGAATGACGCATGACCGCTACGATGACCTCTCGCTAACTGCGCTCAAGGCCAGGCCTGGCGCCAAGTGGCGTTACTTCCCACCTGACGTCTTGCCCCTGTGGGTCGCAGAGATGGACTTCCCCCTGGCCGACGCCATCAAGGACGCCATCGCCGCGAGCCTCGAGGCAGACGACCTCTGCTACCCTGTCGCCAAGGGCATACCTGACCTGCGCGAGGCGGTAGCCGAGCGGCTCACCGTCAAGCACGGCCTCAAGCTGCAGGCGGAGAACGTAGAGCCACTTGCAACCACAGGCACCGGCCTGAACCTGGCGGCCCGCGCCTTCGCTGGGCCTGGCGACGAGGTACTGCTCCTCACGCCCCTATATCCGCCATTCAAGAACGCCGTCGAGACCGCTGGCCGCGTGCCGGTAGAGGTCGAGCTGCGCCGCGAGGCGGATGGTTACGTCATCGACTTCGCTGCGCTCGAGGCCGCCGTCACGCCAGCCACGCGCATGCTCATGCTGTGCAGCCCTCACAACCCTATCGGGAAGGTGTTCACGCGCGCGGAACTCGAGGGCCTCGCCGACTTCGCGCTGCGCCACAACCTGTGGGTCGTGAGCGACGACCTGCACGCAGACCTGTTGTTCGACGGCAAGCACCTGCCCATCGCTAGCCTCTCCCCCGAGATCGCTGCGCGCACCATCACGCTGTACGGACCGACCAAGGCCTTCAACATCCCCGGCCTGAAGATCTCGTTCGCGGCATCGAACAACCCCTCGCTGGTGACGCGCCTCACGGCGGTCGGCCGCGGCCTCGTGCCTGGCCCAAACGTCCTCGCCCAGGTCGCTACCGTCGCCGCTTACCGCCACGGCGACGCGTGGCTGGCCGACACCCTCGCGTACTTGCGCGGCAACCGCGATCTGTTCGTCAGCTACGTGAGGGAGCACCTACCGCAGGTCGCAGTACACGTCCCGGCCGCCACCTACCTCGGTTGGCTCGACATGCGCGCCACCGGCTTGGGTGACAAACCGGGCGAGGCCCTTGCCGAGCGGGCCAAGGTCGGCCTGAACGAGGGCGCAGACTTCGGGGCTGGCGGGACAGGCTTCGTGCGGCTGAACTTCGCCACCTCGCGCGCCATCTTGCAAGAGGCGCTCGAGCGCATGGCCGCCACCATCAACCAGCGGACCTGACCACGAGGGCCCGCGGCCGCATTCACTCTTGGAGGCGAGGCACGTGAGCACCGTCCCTACACTGCGCCTCGTGCCCGGGCTGGAATCTGCGCTCCGCTCCGGGCACCCTTGGGTGTACCGGAATCACCTCCCCGACCACGGCCTGCGCGGCGGCGAGTGGGTGCGGGTCGAGGCCGGCAGGGCGGCGGCCTACGGTATTTACGACGCCAACGGCGCAATCGGCGTGAGGCTCTTAGGGCCAGAACTACCGACCGCCGCCACCATCACGGAGCGCGTAGCCGACGCCATCGCACTGCGCGCGCACCTGCCAGCGGCAGGCAACGACGCTTACCGCGTGCTGCACGGGGAAGGCGACTACCTACCTGGCATCGTGTGCGACCGTTACGGGCGTTACGCCGTGATGAAACGCTACGCTTCATCGCTCGACAGGCTCCTCCCACAGGTCGCCAAGGAAGTCGGCACGCGCCTCAAGCTCAAGGGCGTCGTGTTACGCGGCGAGTTGTCGGACGAAGAAGAAGCGCAAACGGGCGAGGCAGGCAGGCAGAGTCAGGGACTGACGGCGCTGTGGGGCGAGTTGCCGCCACCCGAGCTGACGGTCACCGAGAACCACCTGCGCTTCGTCGCGGACCCGTGGCGCGGCCAGAAGACGGGCATGTTCCTCGATCAACGCGACAACCGCCAGCTCGTGCGGCAACTGGCCGCGGGCAAGCGAGTACTCAACCTCTTCGCATATCAAGGGGGGTTCAGCGTTTACGCGCTAGCTGGTGGGGCGCAGTCCGTGGTTAGCGTCGATCAGGCGCGCGCTGCCCTAGAGGCGGCGGAGGAGAACGTCAGCCTCAACGGCCCGTTCAAGGGCAGCCATAACTCGTTGGCTACGGACATCTTCGCGTCGCTGCCGGTATGGGCGGAGGCTGAGCCGCGTTACGACCTCGTCATCCTCGACCCACCATCGCTAGCCAACAGCGCACTGCAACGCAGGCGTGCGCAACGCGCCTACCTGAAGCTGAACCGCGACGCCTTCCGCCTCGTAAGCCCAGGCGGCCTACTCGTAACGGCCTCGTGCACGGCGCAAGTGGCGCCGGAGGCCTTCAAGGAAGTCGTGGCGGAGGCGGCGCTTGCCGCCGGCGTGAGGGCGCAAGTCGTGGCCGAGAACGGTCACGCAAGCGATCACCCGGTGCCGCTCTCGTTTCCTGAGGGGCGTTACTTGAAGTTCATGGTGTTGCGCGTATTGGCTTGAAGCCACTCAACTAGCAGGCGCTTGTACTCCTGCGGGGTGCCAGTGGCGGGGTCGTCGTGGTGAAGCTCGTGATAACCGCCAGGCAACTCTTCGAGGCGCACGAGCGGATTGGCCGCTGCCAGTTCGCGGGCGCCGGCAGGGTCGGCGATGCCGTCTGCGCTGCCAACGATCACGAGGGTCGGAACGCTGAGGTCGGCCGCGCGGCCGCGCAAGTAACTACCCTGCTCGAGCATGGTGTAGCCGGCGTTCGCCCGCACTCCCCCGTGGTAGACGAGTGGGTCGCTGCGGTAGCGCTCCACTTCGGCCTGGTCACGTGAGATGAGCGCAGGGTCGAGGGCAGCGACGGGCAGGTTCGGGGCCAACCGTGAGATGACGCCGGCCAGGCCGTTCAGGAGCGCGGAGCGTTGCACGGCGTCCTTGAGGAACGGCGACGATAGCGCTAGCGCCGATACGTCATTGGGGTGCTCCAGCGCGTAACGCAGCGCGACGGCGCCCCCCATCGAGTGACCGAACAGCAGCACGGGCAGTTGTGGATCGCTGGCGTGCGCCAGCCTGAAGAGCTCGTGCAGGTCGGTGATGAGCGGCGCGAAGCTTGGCACGCTGCCACGCACGCCCGGACTCTCGCCGTGGCCGCGCAGGTCGAGCGCGAACACGTCATATCCGGCCTCCTGCGCGGCGCGCGCGAGGCCAGCGTGGCGCGTGGCGTGCTCCCCGTAACCATGAACGATGATCAACGCGCCGACCGGGTGCTCCACCGACCAGCGGTAGAGCGCGAGCTTGACTCCGTCACTAGCCGTGAGGGTCGTCCGCGCCGGCATCGTCATGTTCAGTCTTCCTCTGCGAGGAGCACTACGTTGACGTCCTCCATGACCGGGTTTGAGAGCAGGTCGGTAGCTAGCTCCTCCACCTGTTGCTTGACAGCGCCCGGCTCGCCAGTAACGTCGAGCAGAATGCGCTTGCCGACGCGCACGTTCGTCACGTTCTCGTGGCCTAGTCGGTGGAGGGTCGCCTCTACCGCGCGGCCTTGCGGGTCAAGGATGGAGCGCCTGAGCATGACGTCGACCTCGGCCCGTAAGGAAGAGGGGCCAGCGTGGTCGTGATCGTGGTCGTGACCGGCAGCCTGCCACGCCCCCTGCTCGTGCGCGGCGGCCTCGAGGTGGGCGCTCACGATGGCATCGTCTTGCTCGGTCAATCGGGTAACGCGCCGAGCGACTTCCTGGTACGCCTCCTTAACCCCACCAAGGTCGCGTCGGAAACGGTCCTTGTCTAGCTTCTCGCCCGTAGTCAGGTCCCACAGGCGGCAGGTATCTGGGCTCACCTCGTCGGCCAGCAAGACGTTGCCGTCTGCGTCGATGCCGAACTCGAGCTTGAAGTCGACGAGGTCGAGGCCGCGCGCCGCGAAGAACGGCTTGAGGAGTTCGTTGATCTCGGCGGCTAGCTCGAACATCTCCTCGAGGACCTCTGGCGAGACGACGCCTAACGCGACGGCCGCCGCGTCATTGATGGGTGGATCGCCGAGCGCGTCGTTCTTGAGACACCACTCAACCACGACGGGCATGAGTTCGCCGCCCTCCGGCACGCCGTAGCGCTGAGCGAACGAGCCGGCCGCGCGGTTGCGCACGACGACCTCGAGCGGCACGATGGCCACGGCCGTCACTAGCTGTTCGCCGGGCGCAACCAACGACACGAGGTGCGTTGGTATGCCTGCCTTGGCCAGGAACTCGAAGATGCGCGCCGACACCTCGGCGTTGATCACGCCCTTGCCGGCCACAGTCCCGCGCTTCTGGGCGTTGAAAGCCGTGGCGTCGTCCTTGTACTCGACGAGGTAGAGGCTCGCGTCGGTGGTGGCGAAGACCTTCTTGGCCTTGCCCTCGTAGCGCAGTTCAGTGCGTTGTGGGCTCACGCCCGGATGATAGCAGGCGCTCAGAGTCCGTTGCGGGCGAAGATGTCGTCCACGAAGCGGAGGTACCAGTCGGGGCTGAACGCCTTGCCTAGCTCGGCGGTAGTCAACGGCATGTCTGGCTCGGCAGCCAGCAGGTCCCGCAGGTGCTCGCCCGACTCCCAGCAGCGCAAGCTGGCGCGCTGC
>JBIQMD010000138.1:0-5520 GCA_044463725.1 Truepera radiovictrix | reverse complement strand
GCGGGATCGTGCCAACCGCCACGGCTGGCATTATCAGGTGCTTGAAGGCGTCGAGCGCGAAGTCCCAGCGGCGTTGCAGTAGACCGTCGAGGACGTAAAGCCCGGTGCCGCCGATGATCTCCATGGTCACGCTGATGCGCCCAGATGACGGCAACCAACCCAAGTTGACCGCGAAGATGTAGATGAAGATGATGCCCAACCAGAACACGGGGAACGACACGCCAGCAAGCGCGATCAGCGTGACGGCTGTGTCCGTAACGGTGCCGCGCCTCAGCGCCGCCAGCACGCCGAGCGGTATGCCTATCACGATAGCCAGGAACATGGCGAACAATGCCAGCTCGAGCGTGGCAGGAAACCGCTGCCACAGCCCCTTGCTTACCGGGATGTAAGAGAAGATGGAGCGCCCGAAGTCGAGCACCAAGATATTGCCCATGAACTCGAAATACTGCGAGTCGAAGAGACCGAGCGCGCCCTGCTCTTCGAAGTCCGTGAAGTTGAGAAAGAGCGGCCTGTTGAGGCCGAGTTCTTCACGCAAGCGTTCGCGGTTGGCCTCCGATGACCGCTCACCAAGCATGATGGTGGCGGGATCGCCCGGAACGACGCGCGGGATGATGAATACGAGCAGGCTGACCCCAAACAACACCGGGATGAGGCCGAGCAGCCGGCGAATGGCGTAAGCGAACAAACAGATACCCCAACCCGGGTCTCAGGCTCCGCAGCGTGGTGGGAGGCCGAAGCCTCCCACCACGTCGCGTAACCGAGAGCCGCTATCAGTTCTTGGTGACGGTGTTGAGCGGAACGGTGCTACCGAGTGCGTTCGGGTAGAAGCCTTGGACGTTATTGCGCACGGCGTTGAGCGTCCTTGGGTTCACGAACGGCAGGGCGGGCAGATCGTCGTAGAGGGTCTGCTCGATCTGCTGGTAGAGGAGCTCGCGCTCGACGAGGCTACCGGCCTGCTGAGCGTCCTTGACGAGCTGGAAGAAGGCCGGGTTGTCCCACCCGAAGCCAACCGCGTTCGCGGAGTTGAAGAAGGACGAGATGAAGTTGTCCGGGTCCGCGAAGTCCGCGCTCCAGCCGAGCATGTACATGGGGAACTTGCCCTCGAGGTAATCCGCGAGGTAGATGCCCCAGTCTTCGGTCTTGAGTTCCGCCCGAATGCCGACGTCACCGAGGTAGCTGACGATGGCCTCGGCCACGTCCTTCGGCGCCGGGTAGTACGGGCGCGAGACCGGCATGTACCAGAACTCGGTGTCGAAGCCGTCAGGGAAGCCGGCCTCTGCGAGGAGCTCCTTGGCGCGCTCTGGGTCGTACGGGTACGGCGGGTTGTCGAGGCGGCCGAAGAGGCCAGGTGGGATGAACTCGTTCGCTACGCCAGCGAGTTCGCCGTAGAACGCCTCGATGATGGCGGCCTTGTCGATGGCAAGCGCGAAGGCTTGGCGCACGCGCAGGTCGTCGAACGGCTTGTTCGCCTGGTGCATGCCGAGGTAACCGAGCACGAGGTCGGAGTCGGCGCTAACCGGGCGGAAGTCCGCGCTGTTCGCAACGACGGAGTAGCTCTCTGGCGAGAGGTTGAGGGCGATGTCGACGCTGCCTGCCTCAAGCTCGGCGAGGCGGGCGGTCGGGGACTCGATGCCGCGGAACACGATCTGCTCCACGCCGGCCACCTGGCCCCAGTAGTTGTCGTTGCGGTCGAGCGTTACACGGTCCCCGTCGATCCACTCCTTGAGAATGAAGGGGCCGGTGCCGACGATGGGGCCGGACGGCGTGCCGTACTCGACGCCGTGCGCCGCGACGGCTGCCGGGCTGTGAAGCCCGAAGTACGAGCTAGCAAGCTGCTGCGGGAAGAAGCCGAACGAGCCGGTGAGCGTGAACTTGACCGTGTTGGCGTCCACCACGTCGACGGACTCGATCTCGTAGCCGTCCTCGCCGTAGTAGCCACCGAAGACGTACGTGAAGGACGTGAAGGTCTTGCCCTCCTCGACGAAGTTGTACTCGTTGTCCAGGTGGTTCCAGCGGTCGAAGTTGAACTTGACGGCCTCTGCGTCGAACGGCGTGCCGTCCGAGAAGCTGACGCCTTCGCGCAGGTGGAAGGTCCACACGCTGGAATCGTCGTTGGGCTCCCACGAGGTGGCGAGCAGCGGCTCGATCTGGGCGCTGCCCTGAGCGAAGCCGACGAGGCGTTCGACTACCTGCATTGCCGGGGTCAGCGAGTTGCCGTCCTGACCGGTATCGAGGGTGACTGGCAGGCCAGACTGCCCGACCACCAGGACCTGGGCAGAGCCCAAGCCGAGTGCGGCAAGCAGCGCCAACGCCAATAGTATTCGCTTCATCCATTACCTCCCGTAAATGACAAGTCGGCAGGAGTGGGCGTCAGATTCCACATTCTGCATGAGACTCGTGTGTGGAATATAACATGCTGATCGGGCTTCACCCGGTTTGGGGCGGCGCCAGTCGGTTAGGTCGGGATGGCCTGGCGCGCTGACACGAGGCGGCCGTCGACCAGCCGCAGCTTCCTGACCCCAGCGCCGTCCACCAGGCGTTCATCGTGAGTCACGGCGATGACGGCCGTACGCTCCTCGGCTGCCAGGTCGAGCAGCAGTCCGAAGACTTCGTCTGCCCGCGCGTGATCGAGGGAACCCGTCGGCTCGTCAGCCAGGAGGAGTCTCGGTTTTAGAGCCAACGCACGTGCTACTGCTGCGCGCTGACGTTCCCCGCCGGACACTCTGCCTGGTGCGAAATGCAGCCTCTCCCCCAGTCCGACACGTTCGAGCAGGGCGGTCGCGCGCGCCTCGTCCGGGTGGCCCAGGATGCGGCTCGGCATCGTCACGTTCTCGAGGGGCGTGAAGTCGGGTAGCAGATAGTGATTCTGAAACACGAGTCCGACGTAGCTGGCGCGCCGTGCGGCTAGGGTCCGTGGGGCGTACTGGTGCACCGGGAAGCTGCCCCAGTAGATCTCGCCTGCGTCCGGCCGATCGAGGCCGCCAAGGAGATGCAGGAGGGTGCTTTTCCCCGAACCAGATGGCCCTAGGATGGCGACCACCTCGCCCTCGTCGACCTCGAGTTCTGCGCCTCGTAGCACGACGACGTCGCCGCCAGGCGCCTTGAAACGGCGTTGCAGACCGTAACTCGCCACGACATGGCTCACGGGGTTACTATACGTGGCAACCGCAATAAGCCTGAGCAGACAGATAATCTCTGGTGCGGTCGAAGTGGAGTTGGTGTGAGCAACCCGGAACTGACTGATCTCCATCAGCTACTACGCCGCGTGCCGCTCTTCCAGAACGCCCCGGAACGCGCTCTCGACATCGCGGCGGCGGCCGTACGCAAGCGAGTCTACGAACCGAACACGACCGTATTCCAAGAGGGCGACAAGGGGGAGGCCCTATACATCTTGGAGTCCGGGCTGGTGAAGCTCTCCAAAGTTGACCTTGGGGGTCACGAGAAAACGCTAGCCATCCTTCAAACCCCGGCGTACTTCGGTGAAATGGCCCTGCTTGGTGAGTCAACGCGCAGTGCGACGGCCGTCACGCTTGGGGTCGTCAACGCCTACCTGCTCTTCAACGACGACTTCCGTAAGCTCATCGCCGACTACCCAACCATCAGCCTCAACCTCAACGCAACGTTGGCTGAGCGGCTGCGCGGTATGGACGACGAGTCGCAGATCTTGTCTTACAAGGACGCTCAGGGCCGCGTAGCTTACGTGCTGTTGCGTCTCTACCAGGGTGGGGTCGTCGAGCACGATAACGAGCGCGCGCTAGTGCGGCTGACGCACCAGGAACTTGCCAACCTCGCTGGCACATCGCGTGAAACGGTAACGCGCGCCCTCAAGGCTCTCGAGTCCGAAGGCGTCATAGAGACGAGGCCGAAGGAAGTCTTCATCACCGACCCACAGGGACTGGACGAGATCCTGCACGGCATTCGCTAACCACGCTCGAGAGTTCAGCCTTGGGCCGCGTTCGAGCCGTGCGCAATGCGCCTTGCAAGCCGCGCCTCGAGATGCGGCGCTACTTCTGGCCAGTCGAGCTCCGTTATCGCGTACACCAGGGTATCGCGTACGTAACCGTCCTTCGCGATCTGGTGACGGCGCAGGATCCCTTCGAAGCGCGCTCCCAGCGCGAGGATGGCGCGCTGCGAGCGCACGTTGCGGCTGTCGGTATGGATCTGCACGCGGTGCATGCCGAGGCGCTCGAAGGCGAAGCGCAGCAAGAGGAGCTTCGACTCGATGTTCACGCCCGTCTGGAACAGAGCCGGGTCGTACCAGGAGAAGCCAAGCTCGCAGCGCAAGTGCTTGAAGTTCACCTCGCTCAGCCTGCTGGTGCCGACCACGCGCCCTGCCACGTCGATCACCGCTACTGGGTGCGCCTCACCTAACGCCTGCTGTTCGAAGACTGGCCCGAAGTACGCCTCTGCGGCCGCTTCGTTCGTAGGGGTGGAGGTGAGCCGGAACTCGTCAGGGTGAGCGAAGGCGATCTCGAGCAGCGCAGGCACGTGCGCGCGCGTCAGTGGTTCGAGGCGCACGATACCGCCGACTAGCACGGCGTCCGAAGGCAGCGCCTTCGTCACCTGACGACGCTCGGGTGCATCGTGACTGGCGCTAGCGGTTGGTCGAGGTCGAGGTCGAACGGCACGATCTCGGCGTGGTCGACGAGGCGTTGCACCCCGACGAGGCTGCCGATCACGACCCCGTGCGTTACCACCACGAGCGACTGGAAGCGCCGGTAACGCCGCAGCACGCCCAGGACGCGGGTGCGCACTTCCTGCAACGACTCCCAGGGCGCATCTTCCTCGATGCGGGTGCCTGACAGGCTCTGGCGGGCGCGCTCGAACGAGTTCGGGTCGATCTCACCGAACGGGTCCTTCTGCGGAAGCCACTCGTGCAGGTCGTGCTCAACGAACAGTGGCTTGTTGAGGGCGCGGCTGAGGAGCGCTCCGGATTCGAGCGCCCTTGTGTAGGTGCTGCACAGGATGGCCTCTGCCTCCTGCAAGCGGTAGTCGCGGGCGATGGTGTCGATCTGCAAGCGGCCAAGCGCAGTGAGAGGCGCAAAATCCTTCGCCCAACCCTTGGCGCCGCGCGACTCCAGTAGGCCCCAGTCTGTTTCGCCGTGGCGAACGCAATAAAGCCTCACGGTCTGGCCCCGTTAGTGTCGTAGTCGTGTGAGAACAGCGAGTGGTTACTCGACATCGGCGGCTGGCCCTCCAGGTGGCGACCGAGCGGCGTTCGTGCCTCGCATCGAGGCCCGGATCCGCCCTCACACGCTGCCATCAAGGTAGCAGCGTCACCCCGGTTGCGACTGTTCGAATGTTTACTCAACTGCTCGCAGTGACGGACGCGCTCGGCTCCCCTGGTTACAATCGAGTTGACGCGATGAACGCTGCAGCCCTTTACCGCAACATCACTCTCAGCGTGGCAGACGCCCCGTTCGTCAGGTCGACGATCAGCCGTTACGGTTGGCGCGTCGGCGTTGGGCGCTTCGTCGGCGGGCAGGACGTTGCCGCGGCAGTGCCTGCGCTTCTCAGCAT
>JBIQMD010000137.1:0-5539 GCA_044463725.1 Truepera radiovictrix | reverse complement strand
CCGCGACGCTGCCAACGGCGAGGAGCGGCAGCGTGATCCAGCCTAGGCGCGGCCATGCCAGCTTCGTGACGAACATTACGGCAGGCAACTGCTGTAGTGTGCCTGCGAACACGAGCCCGACGAACAGGAGCGTGAAGACGTGGTTGATGGCGACCACGCGCGGCAGGCCAAGGTAACCGGCGAACGCCGCAGGGGAGAGGAGCACGAGCAAGCCAACCAGCGCGAGGGCTAGCGCGCCTAACAAGAGCGACGCGATCGGAAGTACCGGCGGTGCCCCATCGGCACCAAGGCGGGGCATCACTTCCGGTCAGGCACCCTTCGTGATGCGCACTTGTGCGCTGCCGTCTACTTGTTCTGCTACCTCGTACTCCGCGCCAGCATCGACCAACTGAGGTAGCAGGTAGATGGGCACGCGGTCGTTGTGGATCACGAGCACGTCACCAGGCGCCATCGCATCTAGCGCCTCGAGGGTGCGGATCATCGGGTTGGGGGGCTCGAGCCCACGGTTATCGAGGAATGTCTCGGCCATGACCTAAGCTTCGGCCTTGCGGCCCGGCTGGCCAATGACCTACGTCATGGTCGGAGATGCCGCCCGCTTGCGAGGCTTGGCTCGTGCGGCAGGATACCGAAACCCACTCACCTGACGACCTGGCGCCCCAGGCAGTGGCACCTCAGCCCCTCCAGCCTCAGGAGCGCGAGGTGATGCTAAGCGCGCGCGTCTCAACCATCATCGACGCCCACGAGGACGCCCTAGGCACCCTGATCGCCCACGGCTTCACGCTGCTCTCGCAGGCCCCCATGCGGTGGGCCATGGCACATACGGTCAACCTCGGGCAGGCGTTTCGTCTGCGGGGCCTCAGCGGTCAAGAGCAGGAAGGCCTCTTGCTGGCGCTCGCTCAGCTAGGGCTGCCGGCCCGCCTGCAAGGGCTAGAGGCGGGCCATGGCCCGCGCGGGGACTAGCGTGCCGCTCTTCAAGACCTCGGCGGTGGCGCGCTTCTCGGAGCGCGGACCAGTCCCGCGGCCACTGCACGTTGGTGAGAACATGGCCGTGATGCTCCTGTGCCTTCAGAAGGGACAGCAGATCGTGGCCCCCGATGGCGACGGCGCAGAGACGATCTTCACGGTGCTTGAAGGCTCAGGCACGATCACGGAGAACGACGAGAGCTACGCCGTTGGTTCAGGTGACGTCGTGCACATCCCGCCAGGCGCGCGTAAGGCGCTAGTTGCCGGCGAGGGCACCTTGACCGTCATCGGCGTTAGGCAGCTAGGAGCCAAGCATGGCACTTAGACCGAGCGAAATGTACGTCGACCTCGACGCCTGCATCGACTGCGGCATCTGCGACGAGATCGCCCCAGGCATCAGGGACTCACTCGAGCACGTGCCGGTATCCAGCCTGACCATAGAAGCCATGGCCAACTGCCCCACAGGGGCGATCAAGTGGGCCGAAGGAGGAACCGATGAAGCAGATAGACGTGCGCACCATCCCGCCCCGTGAGCGGCACCCGCTCCTGTTCAAGACGTTCGATGACTTGGAGGCAGGCCAGTCGTTCGAGCTCGTCAACGATCATGACCCGAAGCCGCTTTACTACCAGTTCCAAGTCGAGCGCAGCGGAACGGTCGAGTGGGAGTACCTCGAGCAGGGCCCAGAGACCTGGCGCGTACGCATCGGCAAGGTCAACTGACCCTCGACCACCGTATTGTGCCGCCGCGTGGTTCTTCCTGCGCGGCGGCACGTTCGTTACGGCCATGGGTTAAGTTCGCGCTGTGAGCAGATGGCAGGTCGCGTTCTTGCGCGCCGCGCTCGGGTGGCTGGTGGCCACCGGAGCGCTTGGCGTCGTCGTTAGCATCTGGCCGGCTTTGGCCAGCCCGTTCCGGCCGACTCACGCGCACATGGGCCTCATCGGCTTCTTCCTCGGCATGGTCATGGGGGTGGCGTACTGGATGCTGCCGAGGCCAGGCGGCATCAAGCAGACCACCTGGGAGGCAGCGACGTTCCTGCTGCTCCAGGCGGGCCTCGTCCTGCGCGTGGTGAGCGAACCGTGGTGGCGCACGACCCCAGCGAACGGCGTGCACCTGCTCTTCATCAGCAGCGGCGTGCTGCTACTGGCTGCCATGGTCGTGTTCTTGCTGGCGATGAGCAAGCGCGTCGTGACCATCGCAACGCTACGGGAGAAAGGACAGGGGCGCCGCAGAACGGCAGCGCCCCAGGGGGCGGAAGGCGAAGGCAAGCAGCGTTAGGAGTCAACCTCGATGACGTGGGTGCCAGCGAAGCGGTCGCCGAGGCGCCGGCCGTCAGGTGCGGTGAGGACGAGGTAAAGCTCGATGATGCCGATGATGGCCCCAACGAGCGTCAGGAGCAGCGACAGGGCGATGATGCCGAGGAACGGCGCGTACACGACGAGGAAGCCTAGGGAGCCAACGGCTAGGGTCCAGTTGCGTTTGATCGAGGTGGTGATGTCCATGGAGCCACCGTCGTCGCGGACTGGCCTCAACTTCATCAGCTTCTTGCCGACCGAGCGGCCGTCCATGAACTCGAACGAGAAGCCGTCACGCGTGAGGATGTACGCGAAGCCGAGCAGGCTGCCGATCACGGGGATATAGCCGAGGATGCTCGCGATCACTGCATCGATGATGTACGCGATGGCGCGCTTGCCAACGTCAGGCTTCGAGTTAGTGGTGGTCGCGGTTGGCGGCGTTCCGGTAGGGGCACCGACGGGTGGTAGTGGCGCACTCTGCGGTTCGGTACCGGGTTGATCGCTGCGGTCAGAAGGTACTTGATCCGTCATCAACCGCTCCTTCCAGGACGCCTGGGGACCTGTGCATGACGTCCGGTGCGTAAGTGTAGGGCAAGACAACAGTTTACGATGTGGCACTTCGGGCATTTCTCGTGCCCCACGTACTTAGGTAGAGGGGCAGTCGTCCCGAGCGCGTTCCCGACGGTAGTCGTAAGGTGGTGCAGGAGGCGCCGCACCCGCGGCGAACATCGGCATGGCAACTGCTAAAGGCTTCTTCGTCGTCCCTACCGGCCCAGGCGTGGGTCTCACTTCTATCTGCCTCGGCCTCGTGAGGGCGCTAGAGCAGGGAGGCCTGCGCGTCGGGTTCATCAAGCCCATTCGGCAACCAGGCGATGACCTCGGACTCGAGCGCTCGACCGAGTTCGTGCGCCGCAGCACGAGCATCCTCCCGGGTGAGCCGCTGAGCTACACAGAGGCGGAAGCGCAACTCGCCGCCGGCAGGCAGTCCGAACTGCTGCAAGCCCTCGTCGGACGCTACGAGCACGCCGCCGTCAATGCAGACGTGATGATCGTCGAGGGCCTCGCGGCCACCGCCGATCACCCGAACCTCGACGCCCTGAACGGCGAGATCGCGCGGGCGCTCGACTGCCAAGTGCTGCTCGTGGCCACGCCGCAACCGAACCTGCAGGCGCTCGACGACCGCCTCGAGCTGGCAGCGCAACCGTTCGGCGGCACGGCCAGCCCCCACGTCTTCGGGGTAGTTGTCAACCAACTGAACGCGCCGACCGTCGAAGTCGTTGGCGCGACGCGTACCGGTATCCGACTGCCTGACGTCACTCTCGACGCCGAGACCCTCAAGAAGTCGTTGCGCGTCTTCCGTCACCCTGGCTTCATGCTGGTAGGCGCCGTCCCGTGGAGTCCTGCCATGGTCTCGCCGCGCACCCTCGACGTGGCCAAGCACCTCGGTGCGACCGTCTTGAACGAGGGCGAGTTGGCGACGAGGCGCGTAGTTGACGTGTCGTTGGTGGCGCGTTCCGTTGCGCACATGACGCACCGCTTGCGGCCAGACGCGCTGCTGATAACGCCAGCGGACCGGGACGACGTCATCCTCGCAGTGTGCATGGCCGCCCTCAATGGCGTGCCGCTCGCCGGCCTCGTGCTGACTGGCGACATGGTTCCGAACGCCAACGTCATGAAGCTGTGCGAGAAGGCCATGGCGACCGGGCTGCCTGTCCTGAGCGTCAAGACCGACTCGTACGTCACGGCAGCGCGAGCAGCCGCCATGAACCTGGAAGTGCCAAGCGATGACGTCGAACGCATGGAGCGCGTCATGACGTCAGCCGCCGAACACCTCGACATGGAAGTACTGCGTGCCCGAGTGGGTGGACGCCGCGACCTAAGGCTCTCGCCGCCAGCGTTCCTCTACCGGCTGGTTGAGTTGTCGCGTGAGGCGGGCAAGCGCGTGGTTCTGCCTGAGGGTGAGGAGCCGCGCACCGTCAAGGCAGCGGCTGAGTGCGGTGAGCGAGGCATCGCCAGGTGCGTGCTGCTCGGCGACCCGGGCGAGATCCGCCGCGTAGCCGAGGCGCAGGGCGTGACCCTAGGCGCTGGCGTCGAACTCGTGGAACCTACTGACGCCCTGAGGGAGCACTACGTGGCCGCCATGGTCGAGCTGCGCAAGCACAAGGGCCTCACCGCCGACGGCGCCCGCAACCAGCTCCGCGACAACGTCGTGCTCGGCACCATGATGCTGGCACTTGGCGAGGTGGACGGCCTCGTCTCCGGCGCACTGCACACCACGGCCAACACGGTTCGCCCCGCGCTGCAGCTCATCAAGACCCATGAGGACGCCAAGCTCGTGTCGTCCGTCTTCTTCATGTGCCTTCCCGACCAGGTCCTCGTTTACGGCGACTGCGCCGTCAACCCGGACCCCAACGCCGAGGAACTGGCTGACATCGCCATCCAGTCGGCTAACTCGGCCGCGGCGTTCGGGATCGAGCCGCGCGTGGCCCTCCTCAGCTACTCGACGGGAACGTCGGGCGAGGGGGCGGACGTGGACAAGGTGCGCGAGGCAACGCGCATCGCGCGCGAGCGCCGCCCTGACCTCCTGCTCGACGGGCCGCTCCAGTACGACGCGGCGACGGTACCCGAGGTGGCGAGCAGCAAGGCGCCAGGCAGTCCCATCGCCGGTAAGGCAACCGTGCTGATCTTCCCTGACCTGAATAGTGGCAACGCCACCTACAAGGCGGTGCAACGCTCCGCCGGTGTCGTGTCGGTGGGCCCGATGCTGCAGGGCTTGAGGCGACCGGTCAACGACCTGTCACGCGGGGCGCTCGTCGACGACATCGTCTACACCATCGCCCTAACTGCCATCCAGGCGACGGCGGCCAATCAGGGCTAGGAGCGTCGCACGCGGTCATACGCCTTCAGGTAGCGCAGCCACAAGCCCTGCAGCCAGCCGTACTGCTCGGCCAGCTCGCGCGCCGTGCCTTTCGCGGGGCTGAGGTCGCCGAGGTAGGCGGCGCCAACGGCAGCGAGGGCGCCAGTGTCGCGCCACGGCACGCGCTCGTAGCGGCCAAGCCCGCGCCATAAGACCTGCTCTGCCGACCACGGGCCCAAGCCTGGCAGTGCGACCAACCACGCGAACACCTCCGCGTAAGGAGCCGTTCGCAGCCAGTCCTCGTCGACGACGCGGAAGGCGTCTGCTAGGCCGCGCAGGCGCTCGACCTTGCGCAGGTTGTTGGTGGCGGCCAGCAGCGCCGGTCTGGCCTCGTCATCCAGCTCGCCGGGCGCCGGGAAGATCAGC
>JBIQMD010000136.1:0-5541 GCA_044463725.1 Truepera radiovictrix | reverse complement strand
CGATGGTGTGCACATCGCTTCGGCCGGAGGCACGTGGCAGGCGGTCATCGGCGGCTTCGCTGGCATGCGCGACGACGGCGGCGAGCTGCGCTTCGACCCCCGACTGCCTAGCGGTTGGGAGGCCCTCGAGTTCAAGTTGCGTTGGCGAGGTGCGCGGTTGTGGGTCAGGGTCACTCACGACGCGCTGACTGTGGAGGAAGAAGGGTCAACTGGCCAGGACATCACCGTCTGGGTGCGCGGGGTGGAGTTCGACCTGACTGGCGGCCCAGTTACCGTGCGCCTCTGAGTAACGACGACCGGCTGCTAATCACGCGTTCCGTACGAGTTGGCCCCTGGCGAACCTGGCGCAAGAAGAAGTACCACCGCAAGCACGAAGTTCGCCACTGGCACGAACGTCAGCAAATACCACCAGCCGCTCTTGTCGAAGTCGTGTAGGCGCCGAATTCCGTAGCTGACCGTAGCGACTTCGAAGACGATCCACAGGCCAAGCGAGGCAAGCCCACTCCCCGGAAGCACACCGTTCGATGCCTCGCCGCCGAGCCCGATGACCAGGGCGAACGCGAAGAAGATCAACACCCACACGACTCCGAAGCCGAAGTACTGCAACCGACCGATGCGCCCGTCGAACTTGAATGGATTGAACGCGTTCATTCGGCCCCCGACCATGCTCTAGGTTCCAGTGTTTTCGCGGCCAGATTAACCTAAAGCAGGGGCCTCGCAGTAGCGACCATTCGCCGTTGTTCGCGGGCCAAGCGCGCCCCCGATCCGCGTCCCCGAGGCTAACCCCGCGCCTCCCACGCCACCGCCGCCGGATCGTACGCGGCGCTCTGATGTCTGAAGTACGCATCGTAAAGCTCGGCGTAATGCCCACGCTGCTCGAGCAGCTGCGCGTGGGTGCCTTGTTCGACGATGGCGCCGTGCTGCAGGACCAGAATGCGGTCCGCAGCCCGCACCGTGGAGAGGCGGTGCGCGATGACGATGGAGGTGCGCCCAGCGAGCATCTCGTCTAGGCCCTCTTGGATCTGGGCCTCCGTGAGGGGGTCGACGCTGGCGGTGGCCTCGTCGAGGATGAGGATGCTTGGGTCTTGTAGGAGCACGCGCGCCATGGCCACGAGCTGCCGCTGCCCCATCGATATGCCGCGGCCACCCTCCCCTACTTCCGTATCTAGTCTGTTCGGCAGGGCGTCTAGCCAGTCGCCGCCGCCGATGCGCCCAGCTACCGTCGCCACCTCGTCGTCGCTTGCGGCCTTACGGGCGTACCTGATGTTGTCCCTGACGGTGCCCGAGAAGAGGAACGGCGACTGCTGCACCACGCCGAGGTGGGCACGGTACCAGTCGAGGTCCAACTCGCGAATGTCGTGCCCGTCGATCAGGAGGCGGCCACCTTGGAACTCGTAGAAACGCGCCACGAGCTTCCCGAGGCTCGACTTGCCTGCGCCAGTGTGGCCGACGAGGGCGACCGTTTCTCCCGCTTCTATCTCGAGGTTGAAGTTGGCGAGCACCGTTTCCTGCGTCGTGTAGCGGAACTCTAGAGCCTCGAAGCGGATGTTGCCTTTCACTTCCGGCTGCAGCGCTCCGACTTGCACCACGCGCGGCTCTGCGTCAATGAGGGCGAAAACCCGCTCACTTGCGGATAGTCCCAGCTGGAACTGGCTCCAGAACGAGGCGATGGAGGTAAGCGGGAACCAGAACATCGCCACGGCCTGCACGAACAAGAACCACTCACCGGCGGAGATGTCGCCGCCGAGCACGCGCGTGCCACCAAAGTAGATGATGAGCGCCGTGCCGACGCCGCCGACGATGCCCAGCACCGGGAAGATGGCCGTGAAGATGTACCCCTGCAGCAGGTTGAGGCGGTACGAGTGGTCGTTCACCCCGACGAACTGGCGGTAGATGGCCTCCTCCTGCCTGAACGCCTTCGCTACGCCGATGCCCGTGATCGACTCCTGCACGTTGGCGTTCACTTCGGCGAGGACGCGCCTGGCTTGCTGCGTGACTTGGCGTGCGATGTGCCTGAAGGCGAGGGCGATGGCCACGACGACGGGCGCTATGCCGAGCGCGATGAGGGCAAGCCTGACGTCGATGTAGAGCAGGACGCCGATGAGGATGGCGACCTGCAGGACCTGGCTGATGAGGTTGAGGGTGAGGGTGACGACGTTGGAGAAGTCTTGGGTGTCCGACGTGACGCGGCTGACGATCCGGCCCGTGGAGTACTCGTCGTAGAACGACATGTCGCGCTGCATGACGGCGTCGAACGCGTCGTTGCGGAGCTTCAGGACGACGTCCCCGACGGCGCGGGCAGTCAACCATTGGCGCAGGAAGTTGAAGACCCACGAGAGCACGCCCGCCGCAAGGAACGCCGCCACTAGCCAGAGCGAGCGCTGCCAGATCACCGCGGGCAGGTCGGTAACGCCCGTTAGGCGGTCGATGCCTACCGAAACCAGGATGGGCAGGAGCGCGTCGAGGGCGGCGGCGAGGAAGACGCTTACGCCCACCACGAGCATGATCAGTACGTACGGCCTGAAGTAGTGGTAGATGCGCCTGAGTAGCTGGCCGTCGCTGTACTCGCGGTCGTAACCTTCGGCCTGCAGGCCGTCCATGATGAAGCCCATCAGTCGTACCTCAGGAAGATGCGGCGGTAGAGGTCGTTGCGTTCCAGTAGCTCTGCGTGAGTGCCTTGGTCGACTAGGCGACCGCCTTGCAGCACGAGCACCAGGTCGGCGCGGCGGATCTGCGCTAGACGGTGCGTGATCATCAGCGTCGTACGCCCCTCGAGCACGACGTTGATGGCGCGCTGGATGGCGTCCTCCGTGGCGCTGTCTATGGCGCTGGTCGAGTCGTCGAGGATGAGGACGCGCGGGTCAGTCAGTAGTGCCCGCGCGATGGCGAGGCGCTGGCGTTGCCCGCCCGATAGGGTCTCGCCGCGTTCACCTATCACTGTGTCGTAGCCGTCTCGGAACCCCATGATGAACTCGTGCGCCTGTGCGGCCTTGGCCGCCGCAACGATGTTCTCCCGCGTCGCCACCGCTCCCAACCCGAAACCGATGTTCTCGGACACGGAGCGCGAGAAGAGGAACACGTCCTGCTCTATCACCGAAACCTGGGAACGCAGCGCCTCGAGGTTCCAGTCGCGCACGTCTACCCCATCGATGAGCACCCGCCCTGAGGTGGCGTCGAAGATGCGGTTGACGAGCCGCGTTACTGAGCTCTTGCCCGAACCCGTCTGACCTACGATGGCTACGGTTTGGCCGGGCGCCACGCTGAAAGACACGTTGGTCAGGGCCTCGCGCGTTCCCTCACCCTCGTACGCGAACGTCACCTCTTGGAACTCGATGGCCCCAGAGATGCGCTCTGCGTAGCCAGAAAGGTTCTCGTCCATGTCGACTTCCGAGGTGATGAGCTCGAGGATGCGCCTGGCGCCCGCGAGGCCCATCTGCACTAGGTAGAACGTGAAGATGGAGATGAACGCCGGGAAGCGCATTACCCCCATGAGGCCGATGTAAGCCACGAGATCGCCGGTGGTGATGGCCCCCAAAGACACGAGGTAGAGCCCGTGCGCGAAGGCGCCCGCCAACGCCAGGCCGATGAACAGCAGCGGCAGGTACCGAGCTTGAACTAGCCCGGCAGCGACGAAGTAATCGCGGAACAGCCGCGCATTACGCGCGAACTTGAGGCGCTCTGCGCCCTCCTGCACGGTCGACTTGACCACCATGATGCCCGTGATCGTCTCGTTGAGGCTGGCGTTGAGCACCCCGAACTGCTGCCGCTGCGCGCCAGAGACCGGGTTCAGTTGCCTCATGTACGAGCGCAGCGAGAAGTAGAAGACGATCACGAACAACCCCGGCGCGAGGAGCAAGCGGACGTCGATCGCGGCGATGAAGATCATGGGGACGATGAGGCTGACCACTGACTCCGTGATGAGCCCAACTCCCGGGTTCATCATGGGGTTGAGTTGCCTAACGTCGTTGGCGGCGCGCGCCATGATGTCGCCCACGCGGTTGCGGTTGTGGAACGTCTGGCTCTTGCCCAAGAGGCTGATGTAGAGCTCGCGGCGCGTGTCGCGCTCGAGCCGCTGCCCGAGGGTCTCGACAGAGAAGCCGCCGGCTAGGTCGAGCACACCGCGCAACGCCACCATGCCGAGGATGAGCAGCGCGACTCGCAGCACGTCGCGGGCAACGGCGCCGCCAGACAGGACGAGGTCGAAGGCGCGCCCCGTTTCGGACGGGATGGCGGACGTCAGCACCGTCGAGCTGATCGAGCTGATGAAGAACGCCGCCAGCAGCGGCCAGTTGACGAGTAAGTGCGAGACGATCCACCGTAGCGGGGAGCGGCGGTCGTAATGGCGCTCACCAGCTACTGCGAACTCGCCTGGCCCCGATCGATTGACGGTGCTGATCAATGACATCTACCCTCCGGATGACGAACGCCAGTCTATTCCGAGAGGGCAGGTCGTTGGCGCCGCGCACCCACAAGCGCGCTCAAGACCGCCACGAAGAGCGCCGCAGCCAATAACGCGCTGCCAGCGTAGAGGGCGACGGTAGCACCGTGGGCGGCACCGCCGATAGCCTCACCGACCGCGCCAGCTAGCGCGGGCCCCACCGCCTGTCCGGACGCGAAGGCTGCCGTGGAGAGCGCCATGGCCCGCGGCCAAGCGCTGGCGGGCAGACGCTCTCGGATGAGTTCCGTTATCGCCGTTATCACCCCGAGGAACGCCAGCCCGAACAGTGCAGCCGATGCATACGGCACCGCAGTGATGAGCGGCGGCAGACTGGAGATGAGCAACACGGCCAAGACCAACACCTGAGCGGCCGGCCCTTTGAGCCTGCCGCTGATCGGCCCCCACACGGGACCGTTGAGGGTAGCGCCGACTCCGAGCAACAGCCAGAACGGACCCGTCCCTACGCTGAGACCGTTAGTGACGAACGTCATGTACGCGATGTACCCGGCGCCGTAAAGCCCGTAGCTGAGGAGCGCTGGCCAGATAGATGCGATCGTGCCAGTGGCGCTGACCGTAGCGGCATCTGCCGCGCCGCCTGTAGTCGGCGCGGCCTGCTCCCGTGCTGGCCCAACGCCCTGCCCACCCGGCCCCGTTGGCGCCGGAGCAGCAGGCTCCACCAAGCGCGGCCGCGCGATCAGCGCCAAGCTGGAAAGGGCGAGCGCGAGGAGCCCGAGCCACACCCACGCCGCCAGCCAGTCGCTCGCTAACGGGATCACGACGGTCGATACCGCGATGCCAACGCCGATGCTCCCAAAGTACAGTCCAAGCGCCAACGCGCGGCCGCCGGAGGCCATCACGAGGGCGGCGCCTCCAACGAACACCATCGCCCCCAACGCGCCTTGCGCGAGGCGGAGGGCGCCCATGACCCAGTAAGGTGGTGCGGCCGCCATGAGGAGAAGCGTGACGCACTGAAGGAAGGCGGCCAAATAGAAGCCGCGCCGGTAGCCAACGGCGCCCAAGATGCGGTGGCTGACGAGCGCCCCAAGCAGGTAACCGCCGGTGTTCATGCTGCCAAGTAGCCCGGCGCGGCCGATGCCTAGGTC
>JBIQMD010000135.1:0-5549 GCA_044463725.1 Truepera radiovictrix | reverse complement strand
CTGTCGCCGCTCAACTCGAGGGTCTCCTCCCCCGCGTTCGCTTGCGCGGAGTCCGGGGTGGTGATGATCGCAAGTTGCGACGTGAGGACGGCGTTCTCGACGCGCGTCTCGACGTGGCCGGGCGCCGGGCCGTAGACGATGGTCGTGCGGTCGCCGGGTGAACAGTTGCTGTTGTTGCCGATGGTGCGCGCCCCGTCGGCAGCGCGAGCGAGGTTCGTGACGATCATCTCGGTGGTGTCACGCAAGATGGTGAAGGTCGTGTTCGTCTGTGCGAGCACCAAACCGGCCGCTGCCAGCGGCACGATCAGCGTCGTGCGCCAACGGCGTCGCCTCCGAGCCGGGGGCTGTGCGGCGCGGCGTCCGGTTGCTGCTGGGTCGCCGCGCTTTGGCCTCACTCCGAGGCGGCGCCCGTCAAGTCGAACGCAATCGCGTCGTATGCGCTGGCGACCGAAGAGTCGATGGCCTCGAAGAAGTCGTACTCCACGTCCTGCTGGATACGGTCGGTGACGAGGGTGGCGCCGGAGTCGCTGTCCACGGCGCGCGCCGGGGTTGCGGCGGTGCCGATCACCTCTGCGATGCCGGAGTTGTCATCGAAGAACACCTCCGCGCCGGTACTGGTGATGGCGCCGTCCACCACGGTGACATTGCCGCGCGCGTAGAGGAGCTTCGCCCCAGTGAGCACGCGGATCTCGTCTGCGGTTATCACCGTGAGGCTGCCGTCGTCGTCCTCACGCGTGATGCTCACCTGCCTACCCTTGCTGGTGAGGACGGCGAGTTCGCGGTCCTCCTCGTAGATGAGTTGATCAGCGGCGGCTGACTGGTGCCCGTTGACGAGCTCGACGTTGCCCGTGCTGGTCGAGCGGTCCGTGTCTACGTCGAAGGCGACAGCGTCTGCCGCGATGCTCACCTCGTCGCCGTCCTCGCTGTCCGGCGCCACGACCACGGCAGCTCGCCCTGCTAGGACGCCGAGGCCGGTCGCTTCGCTGTAAGTGAGGCCCGGGCCTTGTGCAGTGAGGCGCCCGCGCTCGACGCTAACGCCGCCCGTGAACGCCGCCACGCGCCCGCCGCCCTGCGTGATCGACGTGCCAGCCGGCGCGGTGAGCTCGGCGTGGTGCCCGAGGATGGTGAGGGTGGAGACGGTTGCCTTGATGCCGAAGGCGTCTGGGTGGTCGTAGATGATGGGTCCGGCGCGCAGGTTGCCGCTCTGCGTGCCTCCAGAACCGTCGATGGTGATGATGCGGCGCGCACCGGCTTCGGCTTGCGCCTGGGCGAGGGCTGGCGCGGCGGACCACAGGAGCACTATCAGCAGTAGAAGGAGCTGGCACGGCGCGCCGCACTTGGCGCGGAGGCGGTTGATCACGGGTTCCTCCCAGGCGAGTCGACGACGAACTGGGCGTACCCGACGGTGCCGGGGCCCCCCGCCTCGAACTCGGTGAAATCGAAAGAGATGCGCATGTCCTCGAAAACGCTATCACCGAGGTCTGGGCCCGACATGACGGCGCGTGGAACCTCGAAACGGCCAGCGCGTTGGTCGATGAGCACCAACCTCGAGCCTTTGCTGCTCATGTCGAGGTCGAGGTCGTCCTCGACGAGGTGGGCGTGCATGTGCTCGCCACGCAGGTTGTCCGACCGGTCGATAGTCACGCTCTCGGCGGTGAGGGTGAAGTCCGTTACGCCGGCCACCGTCCGGCGACCGTCGTCAACGTGAGCGAGGGTGGTCTCTTGGCGGTCGGGGTAGTACTCCGCAACGGGCGCGTCGAAGTACCAAACGGCCGTCGGGTCTGACTGCGGGTAGAGCGTTAGGTGCGCCGAGTTGAGCTCGATGGCGGCCGATGGGACTGCGGTCTGGCGACTCGGAAGGAGCGCCGCGATGACCAGCAGCGCCACGACCCCCGCGAAAGCAATGACCGCCCAGCGAACCATATGGCGAATCTACCAGCGCGAGGGGCTGAGAAACGTGACTAGGGCGGTAATGCAACCCTCACGCAGCGCGGCAGGGACCGCTGGAATGCCGCCCCTGCGTTGCACTTGCGCGCCTTGAACCTAGCTTCAGTCGAACGAGACGGCGACGACCTGATATACGGCGGCCCCGCGCGGCATGTGGACCGTCACGGAATCGCCGACGCGCCTGCCAACCAGGCTCTGGCCAAGCGGCGATTCGTCGCTCACGCGGCCCTCGAGGATGTCCGCCTCGTGCGTGCCAACCAGGTGGAACACCACGTCCTCGCCGTCGTTCGCCTTCAGGGTGAGGGATGCACCTAGCCGCGCAACGGCTTCCGAACCGGCCTCGTACTCGACGACGACCGCGCGGTGAACCAGCTCCTCAAGGTCGGAGATGCGCGCCTCGTTTGCGCTCTGCAGCAGGCGCGCCTCGTCGTAAGCTGCGCTCTCTCGCAGGTCGCCGTCGGCCAAGGCCGCGCCCATGTAATCGGCGAGCTCCTGGCGTTTCTCGTCTTTCAGGTAACGAAGCTCTTCTTTCAGCTTCTCGAGACCGCGAGCGGTCATCTGGATCGGTTCCTTCGCCACGTTGCTCCTCTTCACAACCCAAATACTGCGGGCCTGAACGCTGCCCGACTCTGGCTTGACGAACGGGCGAGGCGCAAGAATGACTCCGCGCCGGTCGCCGAGGGGCAACGTCCGGGGAGGATTATACGGCTATACGCCTGCAGGTCTAGGGGCGACGCGACGAGCGGCCTGCGCCGCCCGCACTCGCCGTCTTGTACAATCGAACGCGCGCACGGGCGCAGCCGCGCTTGCGCCACCAGCGTTACGTCAGGGCCCTTAGCTCAGCGGTTAGAGCAGTCGACTCATAATCGATTGGTCACTGGTTCAAATCCAGTAGGGCCCACCAACCACACACTGCAATCGACGAGCAGCGGGCTCGAACCTAGCGGAGCCCGATAGGGCTGATCGTCACAGCGGCAGGCGCTCGGCGTGGTCCTCGAGCAGGCGGCCGTAGACGTTTTCGCGCCTCGTTGTCGCCGACCATCGCACCTCCACCTAGTGGGTTAGTTGCTCCACCGATGAACCACATGAGCGAGTGGCCGTCAACGGTTCGTGAGCGCAGTTTTCGGCGGCGGCTATGACCCACGTCACGGCACTAGCGCCTTCGTTGGCAGTTGAATCATGAGATAGGCCGCGATCACGTGAGCGTCGTCACATGAGTAGGCGCTCATGGTCTCGTGGACCTCTCATGTAGGCGGCCCCCCGCACTCGCCTGCTGGGGTGGCTCGCCCTTTGAACGGGAGGCAAGAAGTATGGCTTTTGGCTTCGCATTTCCACCGCGCTCGAGGGCGAGCGGGCCGGGACTCGACTGATGGCTCAAGACATACCGCTGCTGACGCTCAAGCGGCCCCTAACGGTCAGCAAGGCGAGCGTCGAGCCGGTAGCCGACACGGATACCGGCTGGACGCGCCTTATCTACTCGTACGCTGCAACCGCCACGTTCTGGCTCATCTGGGGCACCCTGATCGGGCTGTACCTCAGCATCAAGTTCGCTACGCCGGACATAGATCACGTCTCGTGGTTGTCGTACGGACGGCTGCGGCCGGTGCACACGAACACGGTGTTCTGGGGCTGGGCCACTCTGGCGATGATAGCCGCGGCCCTGTACGTCGTGCCGCGCACCAGCATGCGGCGGCTCTGGTCCATACCCCTCGCCTGGGTGAGTCTCTGGCTCGTGAACATCTCGGTGCTGGTCGGCGACTTGCTGCTCATGGCGGGCATCAACAACGGCGGCCAGGAGTACAGGGAGTACATCTGGCCGGTGCAGGCGGTCTTCGCGGTGGGGGTCATCCTCGTCGCATACAACCTCATACGCACGATCGCGGATCGCGGCATCGAGGAGATCTACATCTCCAACTGGTACATCATGGCCGGGTTTCTGTGGACCATTCCCCTCATCGTGATCGCCTACATACCCGCTTACCAGCAGAACGCCATTAGTGAGACGGTCATCCAGGGCTACTACATGCACATGGGCGTCGGGATGTGGTTCACGCCGATGGTGCTTGGCCTCACGTACTACGTGCTACCCAAGCTGCTGAACAAGCCCATCTACTCGTACTCGCTAGGTGTGTTGGCGTTCTGGACGCAGATGACGTTCTACACGATGATCGGGGCGCACCACTTCATCTTCGCCCCCACACCGTGGTGGCTGCAGACCGTTGCCATCATCTTCTCCGTGGGCATGATCATCACGCTGGCGGCAGGTACCGGCAACTTCCTGCTCACCATGCGCGGTGAGGGTCGCGCCATCGCGCGGTCTTACAGCTTGCCGTTCATCCTCGCTGGCGTCATCTCCTACTTCTTGTTCTCAGCCCAGGGCTCGCTCGAGGCCATCCGCAGCATTCAGGGCCTGTGGCACTTCACTAATTACACGGTCGCGCACTCGCACCTCACCATGTACGGCTTCGTCGTGCTTCTGATTTGGGGGGCGCTGTACGGCATTCTCCCGCGCCTCACCGGCCACGAGCCGCCCGCTTTCTGGGTTGGTGTGCACTTCTGGTTCGCCGTTGTTGGCCTCGTCCTGTACTCCACGGCCCTGATGGTAGGCGGCACGGTTCAGGGCCTCAGCTGGATGAGCGGCTCGCCGTTCATCGACTCCGTCAAGGCCATGGCCTCGTACTGGTTATGGCGCGCGGTTGGCGGCACGCTCATGTTCCTCAGCCACATCATCTTCGCCTTCAACATGTGGAGCATGCGCCCGCGGCCCGCCACTAGCCCCGCCACAGCCGGCGCAGCCGAGGTAGCGGCGTGAACTTTCACAAGAACCACTGGTTGCTGTTCGGCGTCACGTTCTTCGGCTTCATCGGCCTATCGCTGATCGTCGGAATCCTGCCGGCCATCTGGGTGCAGAACAACTCGGAACCGATGCCTGGCGCCATGCCGATGACGGCCATCGAGCGCGAAGGGCTGGCCGTCTACGTGGGCGAGGGGTGCGTGGCGTGCCACACGCAGCAAGTGCGGCCGCTAGAGATGGACCTGCCTTGGGGCAGGCCGGCGGCCCCAGGCGACTACGCCTACGTCACGCCACTAGGCGTGTGGTCGCCCTACGCTCCCGCAGTGCTCGGCAGCGAACGCACCGGCCCCGACCTCACGAACGTCGGTGCGCGTCAAGCAAGCGACGTGTGGCAGCTCATTCACCTCTACAACCCGCGCTCCGTCGTGCCCGACTCCGTCATGCCCGCGTACCCGTGGCTCTTCGAGCGCGTGAGCACCGTGCCGACCGGCAAGACGGCCGTTCCTGTTCCGCCCGACTTCGCCCCGAAGGACGGGTCCCTCATCGTGCCTAACGCCAGGGGTGAGGCGCTCGTCGCGTACCTCCTCTCCCTGAAGCAGCCATCGTTAACTGCCGCAGCGCCGGCCGAGGCCGCGCCTGCAGCTGCAGCTCCGGCGGCCGCTGAGCCCGCCACGCCCGCCCCTGTGGCAGCCCCGGCCCCTGCAGCCACGCCCAACCCTGCGGCTACGCCTGCCCCTGCGGCCACGCCTGCACCCGCCGCCGCGTCGCCCACGGCGGCCGAGGCGCCAGCCGCCACCCCACCGGCCGC
>JBIQMD010000134.1:0-5559 GCA_044463725.1 Truepera radiovictrix | reverse complement strand
CCGCGCAGGCCGTACTTCAGGAGCCTGGCGGCGTTGGCCTTCGACAAGGTGCGGCCGCGCCTGCCTGACGTGGTGCCGAAGACCGCCATTGGGCTAGACGCGGCCGCAGACGCCATGCTGGCGGGCAGGATTCTAGAGAGCGTGCTTGCGCGCCTGAACCAGGCAGACGGGGTCGTCATCAACGGCGAGGGGGCCATCTACGGGGCGCAACGCCTCGGCAAGGCCCTCATCTTCCTGGCGTACACAGCGAAGATGCGGCTTGGGAAGTGGGTTGGACTCGTCAACCACACCGCCGACCTCGCCGACCCGACCATGCACGAGCTTGCGGAGCGCGTCTACCCCCACCTCGACCTAGTGACGTTCCGCGACCGCCTTTCTCTGGCCTCCTGCACGCCGTTCCTACCATCTGGCCTCGCCGTGCCAGATGCCGCCTTCAGTTACCGCCCCGTTACGGGTGACGCGTGGTTCGGCGTGGTGCGGCGGCCAGGGTACTTCGACGTGTGGCCAGACACCGCCCGCTTCGACCCAACCGAGCCCTACGTTGCCGTTGGGGGTAGCGCGCTGCTCTCCAAAACGGCTAGCCCGCAGCGGGCCAGCGCCGGGTACGCTGCCCTCATTGCGGCGCTGAAGGAAGCCGGAGTTGGTGTACTGCTCACCGCATCCGACGTGCCAGACGAGCGCGTGTTCAGGCGCTTGGCCGCCGACTACGGCCTCCCGCTAATCGGGCTGGCGATCCCAGCTCAACAAGCCGTCGACCTGGTGGCTGGCGCGCGGGCGTACGTTGGCGGGAGGTGGCACCCTGCCATCTTCGGACTGCTTGGAGGCACGCCGTTCGTGCCGCTGAACACCAACTCGCACAAGCTGAAGGGCCTGGCTTCTGAGTTCGGCCTGCCGCAACCGCAGGCAGACGTCTTTGACCTGACCGCGGCGGTGCCTGACGTCGTCGCCATCATCCTCGACCACATCAACTCGGGCGCAGCGCTGCGACAACGACTGCAGGCGCAAGCCGACCGTCAGCGCGTTGGCGCCGCCGAGTTGTTCGACCTAGTGCCCGGAGGGCAAGTGGCGAGTGGCGCCGACCACCGCGTGCGCGACGGAATGACCGTGTGAGCGGCAAGGCAAGTAGCGCAGAGCTGGAGCGCGCCTGGCTGGAAGCGACCTTCGACCGCCTCTGGCCCCTCCCCCGCAGCCTGACTGGCCCTGGCGTGCGCGAGACGCACGACGTGCTGGCCGAGACCATGCCGCTCGAGCGCTTCGAGGTTGCCAGCGGCACGCCAGCCTACGACTGGACCGTGCCACTCGAGTGGCGCGTCAATTCGGCTTACGTGGTCGGCCCTGACGGCGCGCGTGTCGTCGACTACGCCGACTCCAACCTGCACTTGCTCGGTTACTCCGTCGCGTTCCGCGGGCGCCTTTCACGCTCGGAGCTTGACGCCCACCTCTACTCGCTACCCAACAGGCCGGACGCGGTGCCCTACGCCACTAGTTACTACGCCCCGCGCTGGGGTTTCTGCCTCAGCCAGCGCCAACGCGACGCACTGCCCGAAGGCGATTACGAGGTCGTAGTGGACACGGAGACCTTCCCTGGCGCCCTCACCCTCTCAGAGTGCCTGCTGCCCGGCACGTCAGGTAGGGAGGTGCTGGTCTCCACCTACACGTGCCACCCGTCGCTCGCCAACAACGAGCTCTCCGGCCCCCTGGTGGCCGCGGGACTGTACGCGCGCCTCGCCAAGTGGCCGACCCGCCGTCTCGGGTTCAGGTTCGTATTCGCACCGGAGACCATCGGCGCGATCGTCTACCTGAGCATGCGCGGGCAGCACCTGCTCGAGCGCCTTGACGCCGGGTACGTACTCACTTGCCTTGGCGACAGGGCCGCCCTCACGTACAAGCGTTCTCGCCGGGGTGACAGCCTCGCAGACCGCGCTGCTGCGGCCGCACTGCCAGCGTTCGGTGAGGTGCGGTGGCGAGACTTCTCGCCGATGGGCTCGGACGAGCGGCAGTACTGCTCGCCCGGCTTCGACCTGCCGGTCGGAAGCGTCATGCGCAGCATGTACGGCACCTACCCCGAGTACCACACATCCGAAGACAACAAGGAGTTCATCTCGATCGCGGCCCTGCAGGCTTCAATCGACGCATGCGAGGCGCTGTGCCTCACCCTCGAGCAGGGCGGCGCGCGCTACCGCAGCCTGGCGCCGTTCGGGGAGCCACAGCTCGGCCGCCGCGGCCTCTACCCCGACTTGACGGTTGGGGCGAGCAACGTTGGGGCGGCGGACGCCATCTTCTGGGTGCTCAACTTCGCTGACGGCGACCATGACCTACTGGCCGTGCATGAACGCAGCGGCGTAGCGCTCGACGCCCTGCATGCCGCGGCCCAACGCTGCCTGGCGGCGGGGCTGCTCGAGCTCGTCGACTGACGGCTCAAGCCGGTTCCAGGTTGAGAAGCACGACCTCAGGTGCGCAATCCAAGCGGAACGGCACGAGCGTTACGCCGAGGCCGCGCGACACGAACGCAGGCAGCGGCGCCTCAACCCAACCCTCTGCGTAACGGGCGCCGTACGCGGATGACGTAACGAGCGGACCGATGAACGGCAGGCGGACCTGACCGCCGTGCGTGTGGCCGCTCAACACCAGGTCAACGGGCCTGCCTGCCGCAGTCTCCGGGCCAAGCGTTGGGATGATGTCCGGGTTGTGGCTCACCAGCACGCGCGCGCCGACGCCGTCGGCCACGTCCCTGAAGGTACGCGCCAGGTCAGGGCGGCCGCGCCTGAAGTCGTCAACACCACCAACCACCAGGTCGTCGCGCACCCGCACTCCTTGGTTGACGAGGAAGGTGGCTCCAGCTGCCTGCACGGCGGCAATGAGCGGCACCAAGTCTGGATAGCGCGTGCGGTCGTGGTTGCCTGCCACCACCAGCACGCCAAGCTTGCTCTGGAGGCGCCCGACTTGGGTTACGAGCTCACTAAGATCGCCGCCGTAGAAGCGGTCGACGAGGTCGCCCCCGATCACGACTAGGTCTGGATTCAGGGCGTTGCTGGCGCTGACCCACGCGCGCAACTGGCGTTCGTGGAGGTACGGGCCGAGGTGGAAGTCCGTGAGCAGCGCGACGGTCACGGGTTGCACTAGGCCGCGCACGGCCCTGAACTCCTGGCTGACCTCGAAGGCGTACATCTCCCGCACGGATTCGGCGGCGAGAAGACCGCCAGCCACTGCCGCCCACCCGATGCCCTTCAAGAACGCCCTACGCGAGAAGCGGGCGGGTCTGCTACTTGGCACTCGGCCACTTTAGCCGTCTATGCACACCGTTACCGGTTGTCCGTACGCGTCAGTTGCGCCAAACCCGAACGCCGCTATCGCCTCCGGCCGGAAGGTCTGTTCGTCGAAGACGTAACTCCAGGCGTGGAACGGTTCTTGCACGTCGAGGTTGTCGAACGAGTAACTGTTGTCGTGAAGCTTGACCGCGAAGAACGGTTGTGGTCCGAACAGCGCGTGGCTGGCGCGCACGGCAACGCGCATGGCGGACGCGTCGCGCTCTACGTCAACCTGCAGAGTCAACGGACCGGGTGACGTGAGGCCGAGGACGGAACGGGCTGCCTCGAGCGCCCCAGAATGCCGCCAGGTGACGCCCGGGTAATCGCGCGCCACGCGGCGGATCAGCTCGTGCGCGTGGTTCACGTCCGGACGCATGTCGCGGAAGTCGTGGTTCGTGAACGCCAGGGCGGTGGTGTGCCCGGCAGCAGCCCTCGCGAAGGCGCGCCGCACCTCAACCTCATCGAGCAACCGCAGCCGCGTACCAACGTTGAGGCAGCGGAAGATGGTGCGGCGGCAGGAACCTGGGCGTTGGTAGTCGTCGTGCGCAGGGTTGTAAGGCGACCAGTCGTTGGGTGCGCGTCGCCAGTCGCCCCAACGACCACCGGCTAGGTCCGCCTGCTCCTCCTCGAGGCCCGCGGTGGGGACCGCCTGGTTGGCGTAATCGAACGGCACGTACTGCTCGAGCAACCAGTGGCTGTCAGCGCGTTCGACGTGGAAGCCGGGCCTGAACACACTGGGGAAGTAGCCGCGGTCGATGATGCGCCTGGCGAGCGTCTCGAAGATGTGAGGAGAACGTAGGTAGGAAGTGGCGTTGCGGTGGGCCTCGCGGGAGGGCGGCATAGGGTGGGCGTGCCAGTGGATCTCGTCTGGCGCGTCGCTTCCTGCTAGGCGTTCTCTGTAGTGGTCGAAGACGTTGTGGTAACCCATGTCGCGCCTGCGTGGGTTGCTCGTGTATCCAACGTGGTCGACGCAGAACCAGTTGTAAGTCCACGGCCTGCCTGCCGGGTCGGCGTGACGCTGGCGGTAGGCGGGGCTGAGGAGTTCGTCCAGCATGGCGTCTATCTTTCCCCAGTCGTCGTTGTAGGCCAGGAGTTGCGGCGCGAGCGCAACGCTAACGGCGGCTTCGCGCCCCCCAAGGTCAACGCGTCCCGCCTGCAGGGCCTCGAGGTTAGCGCGCGTGGGCTCGAAGCGCTGGCCACACATGGCCTCCACCCGTTCGAAGGTGGCGGCTAGGGACTCGTGGAGCGGCCCCTCCGTGTCTATGCAGTGGACGACGTGTAGGAGTTCGGCCATATCGTTCATCCTCGCAGTGCGGGCCAAGGTTGCGGCCGTTAGGCGTCACGCACGTTCAGCGCTTGATGCGCCTACTCCTCGCGCCGAAGCCCGACGCCCACATTGCAACGTAAGTTACCGTCCAAGCCGCGGCGGCAAGCCACGCGAAGAGCCCTGCAAGCCACGCCACTAGCCCAACGCCGAGGCGCTCGGCGAGGTGGTGGCTAGCGACCGAGTACATTCCGAGCGGGAAGACGAGGCCCCAGTACTCGGTCTCGTAGCGCAACGGGTAGCGCGCCACCAGGTGCCGCCACGAGCCGAACACGAGGAGCAGCGGCACCCACCAACTGCCGAACGCCCAGAAGAGCAGCGTGAAACCTAGCAGGAAGGGGGTGAGGGCGCTCAGGTAGGCGGCGTCGCCCTTGTGAGCAAGCAGCGTCGCGCCCGTCAAGGTGGTTATGGCCAGCGCGCCCATGTTGATCCAGTAAGGCGGCGCCAACTGCGCGGCGTCGAGGGGCAGGAACGTGAAGCGGTAGAAGATCAGGCCGATGACGAGGAGGTAAAGCACCGCGCCGACGAGGAACAGGCAGAGCGCGACGAACACGAACTCGGTGCCGCCCCACGGGCGCGCGTTAGCTAGCTGGGCGGCCAACAAGGCCACCGCTTGAGTTGCGACGACGGCCAGCAACCAGGCTCCGCCGATGGCGCGGTCTAGGCGCGGTTTGCGCCGCGCGAGCGTCACGGCCGCGAAGAACCCGTAAGTGATCATCAGCCACAGCGTCGCCGTCACCCACCACAGCACCCGCGCGGCGCCGTAGTCGTCGAGGAGCAACAGGACCTGCCCACCAAGCACGGCCGTACCAGCCACCCACGTGAAGTACCCAGGTCCACGGTGATGGTCGGCGAAGTCCACCAGCGCACGGCGCGAGTAAAGCATCAGGCGCAGCGCAAGCAGCAAGCAGATGACCCCGTAAGTGC
>JBIQMD010000133.1:0-5596 GCA_044463725.1 Truepera radiovictrix | reverse complement strand
CCTTGCGCTTGCGGACTTCGAACGTGCCGAAGCCGGTGAGCGTGACCTTGTTGCCCTTGGCGATGCTCGAGGTCATGGAGGCGAGGAGCGAGTCCATCGTCTCCTTGACGGCCTTCTTGGACTGGCCGGTGGCTTCCGCCACTTCGCTTACGAGGTCGGCCTTGCTTACGGTCTTGTCTGCCTTCTTGGGTGCTGCCTTGGCTTTGGCCATTAGCGAGCTCCTTTCGTGAACTCGCCGAGAGTATAGGGCATCAGGCACGAGAAAAACACGTGTCGGGACGATGGGGCAGGGAAAAACGCCCATTATGTGCGAAAGCTCACATTGAAGCGGCCGTGGGTCACGCGTTTCGGGTGCTTGCGGGGACGTTTCTCAACTACCTGCAGAGGCAGCAAGGTCGTAACTTGGGGTATGTCCGGACCAACCCTCACCGTCTTCGTCATTCTCGGAGTGGCGATCGTGCTGTTCGTCTCCGATCGCGTCCGGATCGACGTAGTTGCCTTGCTAGTCCTGTTGGCGCTCACCCTCAGTGGCGTGCTCGGCCCGCAGCAGGCGCTCGCTGGGTTCTCCGACCCGCTGGTGATAATGATCGCCGGGTTGTTCGTGGTTGGTTTCGCCATCGTGAACACGGGGTTGGCCGCGGCGGTTGGTAACGCTCTCGGGCGGGTGGCTGGCAAGAGCGAGCCCGGGATGATCGTCGCGGTCATGCTGGCCACCGGGCTGCTTTCAGCGTTCATGAGCTCGACTGGCACCGTTGCCGTCATGCTGCCGATCGTCGTGACGATGGCGTGGCGCGCGAAGGTGAGCCCAAGCAAGCTGCTGCTGCCGGTGGCGTTCGCGGCGCTCGTTGGCGGCATGCTCACGCTGATCGCTACGCCGCCAAACTTGGTGGTGTCACAGACGCTGGAGGATGCGGGCAGGGCGCCGTTCGGCTTCTTCGCGTTCACACCCATCGGCATCGTCATGCTGGCCGTCACCATCCTCTACATGGCCACCTTGGGCCGCTTCCTATTGCCAGCGACCGCACCCACCTCACCGGGTGCGAGAGGGGAGACGGAGGGCCTCGTCGAGGTAGCAACGCGTTACGGTTTGCCCACGCGTTTGGGGCGCGTCACGTTGAGGGCCGGCTCGCCGCTGGTCGGCAGTAGTCTGCGCGAGGTGCGCTGGCCCGAGCGCCTCGGTGTTCGGGTCCTGGCAATCGACACCGAGCCCGAGGCCGTGCGCGCCGGCGTGCGCTCGCGCCGCCACCTCGGACGCTCGAAGAGCCTCGGCCCCGACACGGAGTTCCGCGTTGGCGACCGCATCTTGATGCAGGGCAGCCGCGAGGCGCTTTGCGCAGTGGCCGGTCTGGCCGACTCGGAACTCCTAGAAGTCGACGTTGGTGGTGAGGACCTCGTGCCAGGCAACCTTGGTTTCGCTGAGGTTCTGCTGACGCCGCGCTCGAGCTGGATCGGTAACAGCCTGGCCGCGTTGCGCTTCCGGGAACGGTTCGGCGTGCAGGTCGTTGCGTTGCAGCGCAGTGGCGAGCGCGTGGTCGAGGGTAGCGGTGCCCAGCGGCTTGCTGAGACGCGCTTGCGTTTCGGCGACACGCTGCTGGTTCAGGGTTCGCTGTCGGCCATCGATCGCCTTGACGCGGAGCGGTTGGACGCCGTGGTGCTGAGCGAGTCCGGTGGCGAGCGCCCGGCCCCGAAGCGCCGGAACGCGCCACTTGCGGTGGTGATCCTGCTGCTGATGCTCGTGACCATGTCGGCTGGCTGGGTGGCTCCCGTCGTGGCCGTGCTGCTGGCGGCGCTCGCGTTGGTGCTGACGGGTTGTCTGTCCATGGAGGAGGCCTACCGCTCCGTGCAGTGGCAGTCGGTGGTGTTGATAGCTGGCATGCTGCCGCTTGCGACGGCGCTTGACTCTACGGGTGGCGTTCAGTTGGTGGTTGACGCGGTGGTGCGCGTGTTCGGGGGCTCCGGGCCGCTAGTGTTGTTGGCTGGCGCGTACTTGGTGACGGCCGGCCTTGGCCAGGTGATGTCCAACACCGCTACGGCCGTGTTGATGGCGCCGGTGGCATTGAGTGCCGCCACTGGACTTGGCATGCCGCCCGAAGGCGTGTTGATGATGGTTGCTCTCGCGTCTGCGTCGTCGTTCTGCACGCCGATGGCGACGCCAGTCAACACCCTTGTCGTTGGTCCGGGCCAGTACCGCTTCATGGACTTCGCGAAGGTGGGACTGCCCCTGCAGCTGCTCATGGGGGTCATCGGCCTCGTGGTCATCCCACTGTTGTTCCCCTTGTAGCGCGCATTTCTACGTGAAGTCCGCTAGTGAACGCCGCCTTGGAAGACGGGTAACTCGAGGAGCTCGGCGAGGGCGCCCTCGTCTGCTTGTGCGCCACGTGGCACGAACAGGCTGCCTTCGGTAATGGTCCCGACTGCTGCCGCCAGGCGCTCTTCTAACGCGACTGGGCGGTAGCCGCCTTGCTCGACGGCAACCAGTGCCGCGGTGAACGCGGCGACGACCTCGGCGACGTTCGCCCCTGACTCGTGAACGAACTCGAGGCGGTAATCGCGCACGCCCGCTTGCCACCAGTCGTTCAGGTGCCTGGCGGCGGTCTGCGCTTCGCCGTTGAAGACGGTATTGCGGCAACCGACGTCCGCCATGACCGGGTGCTCGCGGCCGCGAGCGTCTCGCAGGGCGATGCGGTGCTTCTCGCATGGGTGACCGCAGTCGCGGAAGTCGTGCCCGGTGCTCAGGTAGCGGCAGAACACGCAGTGCTCGGTGTGGAAGACGGGCAGGTGCTGGTAGGCCACCACTTCTAGTGCGGCACCCCCAAGGGTACGGGCGAGGTCGGATACTTGCTTTGCGTTCAAGTCGTGGCCGGGAGTGATGGTGGCCAGGCCGAGGTCGAGGTATGCCCGCGCCGCATCTGCGTTGGCCACGTTCAGGCTGAAGTCGCCGACCAGCAGCGGCCGTTCGGTTGGCGCGATGCGCGTGAGGTCGTGGAGCAGCCCGCCCGAGCGCACCACGATGCCGCAACCGAGGCCGAGTAGGAACTTCACTATGTTCTGCTCGCTCGGCTTCAGGACGCGCGGCGAAGCGACTCGCACCTCCACTCCGAGTGCTTGCGCGCGCTCGACCGACGGGCGTAGGCCGTACAGCTCGAGGTAATCAAGCGTGACGCTAGCGACAGGCCACTCAGCCGCGCGATCGGCGACAAGCGCAAGGGCGGCATCCAGCTGCTCGGGTGTGCGGACCAGCAGGTGAAGCTTCGACGGCGCATCGGGTCGAGGGGCTGCGCCACGCTTAGGCGACGTCGCGCCGCTCGGCGCCACTCCTCGCGGAGCCTCCGCCGCCGGCAGAGCTTCTCGCGCGGCGGCGATGCCCTCCACGAGCTCACGGCGCAGGCGGTTCAGTTCGCTGACTGGCACGAACGGTTCGCCTGCCAAGTCGACCGTGAGTTCGCCAAGGTGGAACGCCGTTCCTCCAAGACGCCCGAGTTGTTGAGCCAGCTGTGCCGCCGTCAACCCGTGCCGCGTTGCCGCCTGCAGGGGCTCCAATCCGTGAACGCGCGCGACGACCGCGCCACGCGAACCGCTAGCGCGACCCTCGACGCTGATGACCTGGCCAACGTGCGCCACCACGGTCATGTCTACGGGCCGTGTGTAGAGCGGGTCTTGCGCGTTGAGGTACGGCTTGACTTTCGAGTCGATCGCGGCGTCGTGGGTGCGCCAGAGCCAGTCGCCTTCGGCTACGCGGCCGAAGTCGACGCTGTGCCTGAGGAACGCCAGGCGCACGAGGCCGCCAGGTAATTGCTCTACCTTGACGACGGGCCCGCCTTCCTCTGGCGCGTCCGGACTGCGGCGCTGAGCGGCGTCGAAGACTACGCCGTCGCCAGCCTTGACGAGCGGCGCGTCGGTGCCGGGGCGCAGCGTTACGGTCGAGCTTGTGACACCTGCGACCTCACCCAACAGCACGCCGCGGTGGCGCGGCGCGCGGCCAACTACTACCTGCTGATGGTCGGTGCCCTGCATGAACCAAGGCCCTAACCCCCGGGAGTAGACCTGTTCGAGGTTGCGCTCGTCCTCTTTCGTCATGTGCGGCGCTCTGCCCTGCGCAACGGCGTCCAGCGCCTCGCGGTAGGCAGCGGTGGTCAGGGCTACGTAGTCGGCGTCCTTGTAACGACCCTCGATCTTGAGGCACGAAACGCCGATGCGGGCGAGCTCCGGTACCTGGTGGAGGGCATACAGATCGCCGGGGGAGAGCAGGTAGCGGTACTCGCCCAGGTCGCGGTGGGAACCGTCTACCAGCAGGTCGTACGACAGGCGGCAGGCTTGGGCGCATTGGCCGCGGTTAGCGCTGCGCCCGCCCCACGCCTCGCTCGAGAAGCACTGGCCCGAGTAGGACACGCACAGGGCGCCGTGCACGAAGACTTCGATCTCTACGTCGGTGCCTTGGCGTACTTTGGCGATGTCGGCCAGGCTCAGCTCGCGGCCCAGCACCACGCGGCTGCAGCCGAAGGCCCTAGCCAACTCGGCGCCTTGCGCACTGGTGATGGACATCTGGGTTGAACCGTGAACCTCAACGTCTGGCGCAACCTCGCGCGCCAGCGCCGCGGCCGCCACGTCCTGGACGATAACCGCGTCTACACCGGCCTCGCCGATGGCCTCTAGTGCGCGGCGCGCGGCTCGTAACTCGCCATCGAACACTAGGGTGTTGAACGTCACGTAACCCCGTACCGCGCGGCCGCGCAGCTCACGCATGACTTCAGGTAGCTCGCTTGCCGTGAAGCCGACCTTGGATCTGGCGCTGAAGTGCGTGAGGCCGAAGAACACGGCGTCTGCTCCCGCCTCCACCGCGGCGCGTAGCTGCGGCCAGTGGCCGGCGGGGCTCATGAGCTCGGGGATGGTCGGAGGGACGTTCATATGCGATGGCGATGCTAGCAGCCCTGTACATGTGAGACTAGCGGCGCTGGACTAGTGGAGCTAGGCGCATGCCTACACGGAGTGGGCTGGCGCCCAGACCTAATGGTGCGTGCGCTAGTTGTATGTTGACGGTCCTCTCGTCTATACTCTGTGTTTGACGCTCGGACCGGCCCGCTAGAGGCGAGTCCTGAGCGCAGTGTGCCCATTAGGGCTGACATTGGTGCCGTCAGGCGCACGAAGTCGGGCACCGGAGGTCGGAAGATGTTCGCAATTGTTGAAGCGGGCGGCAAACAGTACCGCGTGGCCGAAGGCGACGTGCTCAGGGTCGAGAAGATCGCTGCCGAGCCGGGTGCCACCCTTGAACTGCCAGTACTGCTAGTCGGCGGCGAAGCCGTCAAGGTCGGCGCTCCACACGTGGACGGCGCTAGCGTGCAGGCCGAGGTTATCGGGCATGGCCGCGGCGAGAAGATCCACATCTACAAGTTCAAGGCCAAGGCGAACTATCGCCGCCACATCGGCCACAGGCAAGAGTTCACCAGCGTGCGGATCACCAGCATCCGCGGCTGAGGCAACTAGGAGAAGCAGATGGCTCACAAAAAAGGCGTCGGTAGCACTCGCAACGGACGCGACTCCAACTCCCAGCGCCTCGGCGTCAAGCGTTTCGATGGTCAGGTCGTTCTCGCGGGCAACA
>JBIQMD010000132.1:0-5605 GCA_044463725.1 Truepera radiovictrix | reverse complement strand
CAGAACGGCCGTTAGCGCTATTAAGGCCGGTCAATTTGAGACAGCCAGCGGTGAGTCCGTCGATTGGCCTGAGGCCGTGCAGTTGGCCACCGAGTCGAAGCGCTCGATCCCGCCAGATGCAGCGCTACCGGACTCACGCGCTGGTGGTGATTTCACCATTGAAGTGCAAGTCATCAACGAAACGACTCTCCGTGCAGCGCGCCGCCTAACAGACCAAGGCGCTCGACCGCTTGCGCTGAACTTCGCCAACGGAGTCGAGCCAGGCGGAGGGTTCTTGCACGGGTCCCGCGCGCAGGAGGAAGTGCTGTGTCGATCGTCGGCGCTTTACGCGACCCTCGTCAACGACCCGATGTACGTAGCGCACCGCGCTCGCACCCTGCCGGACTCAACGGACTGGGCGATTCTCTCCCAAAACGTGCCGGTGTTCCGGCTGGATGACGGAACGGCGCTCTCGGCACCGTGGGTCCTGGACTTCGTTACTTGCGCCGCACCGTACGCGCCCACGGTAGGGTCCCGCTCGTTCCGCCGACCTGTTGAGGAGGAGGATCCACCGCGTCCTGGCGATTGCTAGGGCCTACGGGTACGGAACACTGGTCTTGGGGCATGGGGTTGCGGCGCCTTCGGGAATGACCCGCTGCAGACGGCAACGGACTTTCGTGAGGCACTCGAGGGTGAGTTCGGCGGAGATTTCGAGCGTGTGGTGTTCGCGATTACCGATTGGTCACGTGAGAGGCGCTTCTTAGGGCCGTTTCGGGACGTGTTCAGCGAGTAGTTTCTTGGGTGCGCCACATCCTCAGGTGTAGGCTTGCATCTCAATCCCAAGCCGTTCTGACCAGCTTGTCAAGGAGTCTCGATGACGCACTCGCCCCACCCGAACCAAGTCAGAGCAGATGAGTCGGACTCCGAGGCGGCAATCGCCTGGTCATCCGCCGCCGACCTGGCCCAGTCGTACCGTAACGGCAGTCTCACCCCCACGCGCGTAGCTGAAGTACTGCTCGATCGCATCGAACGACTCAACCCAAGCCTCAACGCCTTCGCAGCCGTTCTGCCTGACCTCGTGCTGGAGCAGGCGGACCGGGCAGGCAAGGAGCTCGCGTCTGGCCTCGACCGCGGGCCGCTTCACGGTGTGCCAATCGGAGCAAAGGATCTGATGGGCGTTGAGGGCTGGCCAACGAGTTTCGGCTCAACCGTTGCACCCGTCCTGGCAGCTTCAGAAGATGCCGCGTCGGTAGCGCGCCTGAAGGAGGCTGGGGCCGTCATCATCGGCAAAACGGCGCTGCTCGAGTACGCATATGGCGCCGTTCACCCTGACGTTGGCCCCACCAGGAACCCCTGGAACCTGGAGCGAACGGCGGGAGGCTCATCAGGCGGCAGCGCCGCCGCTTTGGCCGCCGGATTGGTGCCCTTGGCGTTGGGCACCGACACCGGAGGCTCGATCCGCATACCCGCCGCTTACTGCGGTGTCGTCGGGCTCAAGCCCACCTTCGGTCGTCTTCCAGTGGACGGGATCTTCCCGCTCTCCTGGTCGCTTGATGCCGTTGGTCCGATGGCGCGAACGCTGCCCGACCTTCGGACGTTCTTCGAAGCTCTAGAACCTACTTCCAAAGACATCAGGGCGTCGATTGAAGGCCGCCGCTTTGGCATCCCTCAGGACTACATCACGCAAACTGACGTTGCACCGGAGTTGGCCGCCCTGTTCAGGAACGCAACGGAGGCCTTGCGGGCAGCGGGGGCGACCGTGCGTGAGATGAGCTTCCAATCCATGGCGCACGCGAACCAGGTTCTCGTAGACATCTTGCGGCCGGAAGCAACTGTAATACATGACCAGAACATTCGCTCGATAGACTCGTCCAAGGGCGCTGGGGCCCAATACTCGGATGCCACGTTCGCTCAACTTCGCAGCGGCTACGCCGTTCCGGCAACCGTCTACATCGCGGCACGGCAGCAACAGGACCGCCTGAAGCAGCAGTTCGCTGAGCTCATGAAGGACTTCGATGCCCTACTGATGCCGTCAGTTGGTTTTGTAGCGCCGGCGGAAGACCCTGGTGTAGACGACCCGGCGGGAGCGGCAGAAATGCACTTCAGCGGCCCGTTCAACGTGCTCGGGGTTCCGGCTCTTTCGATGCCGCTCGGACTCGTTGGCGGAATGCCGGTTGGCTTGCAGTTGGTTACCGCTCACGGGGAGGACCTGGCCGCGGTTGAGCTGGCCATCGCAGTCGACGCCTGCGCCGAGCCTCGAGCACAGCAGGCGCGACCAGCCGGATACTGACTGCAAACGCCAGGCTCAACAAGAACGCGGCCCGTCTTGACGTCACAGAAAGTCAACTGCTACGCTCCGCTATAACAGTTGACAGGTCGTGATTTGCGAGGCGGTTCGGAACAGTCGTAATGGTTTCGACCTGCAGCTGATCTACAAGCTCGGGAGGTCTGCATGAAGCGCTTCACTCCACTCGTCATCACACTAGTAGTATCCCTACTGGTGGGCACCGGCCTAGCGCAGGAGCGCGGCGGAACATTGACGTTCGGCCGCTACGCCGATTCGCTGTTCCTCGACCCGGTTCTCAACGACGCGAACCTAGACATCTGGGTTCTCAGCAGCCTCTACGACTCCCTGCTCCAACCCACGGCAGACGGCACTGGCGTCGAAGCGGGCCTCGCCACCGATTGGGCGTTCTCCGACGACGGCCTCACCCTCACGTTCACACTCCGCGATGGCATCAAGTTCGCCGACGGCAGCGCCATCACCTCGCAAGACGTGAAGTGGTCCCTCGACCGCGCGCGCAACCCAGATAATGGCATCTGGAGCTTCACGCTTGCCTCCATAGCCAGCATCGACGCCACCGATGGCCAGGTCGCCATCAACCTCTCCTACCCAGACCCCACCATCCTCGCGGCGCTGGCCATGTTCAACTCAGCCATCATGCCGCAGCAACTCTTCGAGGCAATGCCAGGCGCCACCGACGAGGAGAAGGCCAAGGCGTTCGCGGAAAAGCCCATCGGCTCCGGCGCGTTCATGCTCAAGTCATGGGTGCGCGGTTCGCGCATGGTCGTCGAGCGCAACCCCTTCTACTGGGACACTGGCGCCGACGGCCAGCCGCTGCCTTACCTAGACGCCATCAGCTTCGAAATCATCCCAGACGACGCCACGCGCATACTCAAGCTTCAAGCTGGCGAGTTGGACGTCGCCGAGTTCATCCCACTGGCGCGCATCGGCGAACTGAGGAATGACAGCCGCCTGAACGTAGAGCTGTTCCCGTCCACCCGCGTCAACAGCGTGCTCATGAACAACCGCCCCGAACTGCCTGACGGCTCCGCAAACCCGTTGTCCGACCTCCGCGTCCGCCAAGCCATCAACTACGCCACCAACAAGCAGGCGCTCATCCAGGTCGTTGGCTTCGGGATCGGCTCGCCCATGCACTCCTACATGTCCACCACCACGCCCTACTACGTCGCAGGTGAGGGCTACGACTACGACCTCGAGAAGGCAAAGTCGCTGCTAGCCGAAGCTGGCTTCGCAGGGGGCTTCACCGTCACCGCCATGTCTACCGCCGGTAGCCAAGACGACCTCGCGCTCCTCACCGCGCTGCAGAGCATGTGGGGTGACGCAGGCATCAAGCTCGTCATCGAGCAGCTCGACAACGCCACCAAGACCGAGCGATACCGCACCAACAACTTCCAGATGCGCACCGCCGGCTGGACGAACGACATCAACGACCCGAGCCAGATCACCAGCTACTTCGCCGTTTATGCAACGGTTGAGTCGCTGCACACAGGCTTCCAGTCAGACGAAGTAGACGCACTGTTCGCCGCCTCGCAGTCTGAACTCGACACTGCGGTGCGCGCCGCTCAGTACGAGCGCATCCAAGAGATCTACATGGCTGCCGCGCCGATCGTGTTCCTCTACGAGAACCCCTACCCCGTTGCCATGAGCAACTCGGTGCAGGACTTCGTTCAGATTCCACTTGGCGTCTACATCTTCAAGAACACCTACAAGAGCAACTAAGCCGCCAGGCAAGACGGTTCGTGGCTGCACGCACGCCGTGCGGCCACGAACCACCAATACCGCCACCACTCGCCGAGCCCATCACATCGGAGGTCACAGTTGAACCGTTGGGCGTACTTGCTCGCGAGAATCCTGCAGATGATCCCAACGCTCGTCGTGATCATGATCCTGGTATTTGCTTTGGTTCGCCTGCTCCCTGGCAATCCCGCCGTGGCAATACTTGGCGACCGCGTTACGGACGAGGCCGTCGCGAGGGTCAACCAGGAGCTGGGGCTAGACAAGCCGCTGCCCGTGCAGTTCTGGATATTCTTCAACCGCGTCATCCGCGGCGATCTTGGCGAGTCCATCAACCTGAAGATGGCCGTAACCCGCCTAATCGGCGACAGACTGCCGATCACCCTGTTCCTTACCGCCTACGCTGGTCTGCTCGCCGCGGTGATGGCCATACCGATGGCGGTGCTATCTGCACTGAAGCGCGGCACTTGGATTGACAACCTGATACGCGCGGTATTCCAAATCGGACTATCTCTACCCGTGTTCTACGTATCGCTGCAGCTCCTCACCATCTTCGGGGCTCAACTGCGTTGGTTCCCCGTCGGGGGCATCGGGCCAACGCCCGCCTCGAACTTCTATTTCCTCTTCCTGCCAGCGTTATCCCTAGGGTTCTACATGGCAGCAATCCTCATGCGCAGCCTCAGGGCGTCGATCCTCGAAGTGCTCACGTCTGATTACGTTTCTTTCGCCAGGGCAAAGGGGATCCGTCCGCGTCTCGTGCTTACGCGGCACGTGCTACGCAACGCCATGATCAGCACCGTAACGCTCTTCGGCCTGTCGATCGGGCAACTGATGGGAGGCGCCGTGATCACCGAGACCGTGTTCGCCATCCCCGGGGTAGGTCGGCTGATGGTAGACGCCATCTTCGGGCGCGATTACGCCGTAGTTCAAGGTCTTACCCTAGCGTTCGCAGTGGTGATCATGGTCATCTTCCTACTCACCGATCTGGCCTACACCGTGCTCGACCCTCGGACGAAGGTGGCCTGAGATGAGCTCGAGCACCGTCAACGTCGGCGCGGCCACTGTCGTGCGCCGCAAGCGCCTAACCGTGAAGCCGACCATGATCCTAGGTATCGGAATCGTAGCTACGGCCCTTCTGATGGCGTTCTTCCCCGCACTTTTCGCCACGCACGACCCCAACAAGTTCGACTACGGCGCCATCCTTCAAGCGCCAAGCGCCGCTCACTGGTTCGGAACGGACAACTTCGGGCGCGACGTGTTCTCGCGAGTAGTGCACGGCGCCCGCACCGACCTCCAGATTGCCCTGTTCACCACGCTCTTCCCGTTCATCTTCGGCACCCTCGTCGGGGCGCTAACTGGCTACTTCGGCCGCTGGCTCGACGCGATCTTCGGTCGCATCGTCGACGTAGTGATGGTCTTCCCCTTCCTCATCCTCGTCATCGCCATCGTAGCGATGCTCGGGCCCGGTCTGAAGAACATGTTCATCGCGGTAAGCATCGTTGGGTGGGTGTACTACGCCCGCCTAGTGCGCGGTGAGACCATCGTCCAGAAACGCTCCGACTACGTAAGTGCGGCCAGAGTCATGGG
>JBIQMD010000131.1:0-5611 GCA_044463725.1 Truepera radiovictrix | reverse complement strand
GCCGACTACCGCCGAAGGTATGCACAACACATGCGCGAGCTCACCCGCAACAAGAACGAACTGGCGAAACGCGACGCGGCGCCTGAAGGCGGAGCGGCGCCGCTGGACCTCACCATCGAGGGCCTCTTGTTGGAAGCGGCCATCTACCACTGCGAGGCAGATCTCAAGTGGTTGGACCTTTGCGATGCGGTACTGGCAGCGGCAAGGGAAGGCGCGGCGAGTTGACCGCCCAAGAGCTCCAGCAGACGCGAGGAGGTAGCGCCGTCCTCGAACTCACTCAAGTGAGCAAGGGTTTCGCGGCACCGGGCCCGCGGGGCCTCGTCATGGCGGGCGTGAACTTGAGAATCGGCCCAGGCGAGTTCGTTGCCATAACGGGGCCAGCGGCGGCAGGCAAGACGACCTTGCTGCGATTGATGGCTGGCCTCGATGCCCCTACCACCGGCGTCGTGGCAGTGGCAGGACGCGCGCTTGGCGGTCTAGGTGACGCCGCCTTGGCGCGCCTCCGCCTGACCAGCCTCGGCACTGCCTTGCCTGGCATGCCGCTGCTTGAAAGCCTCGATCTGCTTGAGAACGTAGCGTTGCCGCTCCTGTTGGCGGGAGTTGGCCGCCGCGAGGCGCGGGCGCAGGCGGAGGCGGCATTGCGCGAGCTGGCCTTGACGACCGGGGCATCTTTGGCGCCGGAAGCGGCCAGCCCTAGCCAGCGGCAGCTCGCCCAGGTGGCGCGCGCGGTCGCTGGTGACGCGTCACTTCTCCTCCTTGATGAACCGACCGCGCAACTTGGCCCCCTAGGCGCCGATCGCGTGCTGCGCAACCTGCGGCAGCAAGTGGAGCAGAGGAACCGCACCGTCGTAATCGCCACGTCGCACGCCGCGGTTGCGGCGCATGCCGACCGCGAGTACCGCCTGAGCAACGGGACGTTGGAGGAGATCTGAGGTGACTGGGCCGCAGCTGAGTGCGCCCGTGACTGCGCTCGCCTGGCTCTCGTGGCGCTACCACCGCAGGCGCGTCTGGGCCCTGATCGGCGCGGTTACGGCGGTGACCTTGGCGACTGGTCTGCTTGGTGCAGCGAGTGACTCCAGCGCGCTGACCAGCACGGCGGAGCGGGTCGCGGGCTCTGCCACCGTTGCAGCTGCCCTACTGGCGTACGCGGCGTGGATTAGGACGGTCGCGCAGGAGCGCAGTCGCGACTTCGCACTGCTTCACGACCTCGGGGTGTCACGCACAGCCCTACGCTGTGCCGCTGCACACGACGGTGCGCTAGTGGCGGCCGGCGCTGGAGTCCTCGGGAGCTGGCTTGGCCCCTTGTTCAGCGCCTCGCTGCTGCCGCAGCGCGAAGTCGCGCCGTGGTCGGTCGACCCGGGCGGCGCTACGGAGTTGGGGCCGTGGCTGGTGGCGGCCGGGCTCCTGGCAGTTGCGCTGACCTGGTCCCTCGAGCGCCTGTTAGCCAGCGCAGCTGCGGCGATCAAGCGGTCGCACCGGTTACCCTTCGTGTGGCGAGTGGCTGCCGGGCAACTCACGCGGGACCGCCAACGCGCATGTGCGGCGACGACGGCAGTTGGCCTCACGCTAGCCGCCGTCATCGGCCTGCAGGGCGCCGCCGCGCCCCTCGAGAGCTCGTTGGCCCAGTCGCTCGACCAGGCGATAACTTGGGACGTGCTCGTCGCCAGCGCCCGGCCAAACGAGGCCAGCCTCGACCTGAGCACGCTAGCCAACCTACGGGCGCTGCCAGGAGTGGCAGAGGCGAGCCCAGAACGGCGCGCCACGGTCGGCTCGCGGGGGCGCGCCGTGCCCCTCGTCGCCCTCGACCCAGGAAGCATTCGGCGCCTCAATGTCATCGAGGGCCATGGTCATGAGCCGGGCGCAGCAACCCTCACGAGCGGCGACGTGGTGGCACTCTCGGTCCCGCTCGCCAGGGAGCTGGCTGTCGGCGTTGGTGACAGGCTGCCGCTCTCGACCCCTACGGGTGAGCGGAAGTTCGAGGTCGTTGCCCTCGTCGAGGACCGTGACGGTGCAGCGGCCGCCTACCTAGACGTCATGGCATACGCCGTGGCGTTCGACGACCGGGGCCTCGACAGCATCACAGTGCGTCTGACTGCTGGCAGCGACGTGCGTACCGTCGCAGGTGAGTTGGCCGATCACGCCGATCACGGGCGCGTCGTCACGGCAGCTGACTACCGCAGCAGCACGCTGACCGCTGCTGGCTCGAGTTATCAGGCGGCGCGTTACCTTGCCATCTGCGCCCTACTCGCCTCGTTCTTCGGGCTGATAGTGACTGCTGCACGGGCGGCGCGGGCGCGGCGCGCCGAGCGCAGCTTGTTCAGCGCTCTAGGCGCCCCCGGTTGGCTTGAGCGCCGCGGCCTTGCAGTAGAGGTCGGGTCGGCCGTCGGCGTTGCAGTGGTCCTTGGGGCTGGTCTTGGAGCGCTGCTCGTCAGCTACCTCGTCTACGGTCTGCCACCGTCTTGGCCCGAAGTCAGGGTGAACGGAGTGACCGCCGTCGCGCTTGGAGGCGCCACGGTGGTCGGTGTCGCTGCATTACTGCGAGCTGCGGTGGCACTGCGGTCCAGGCTGCGGCGCGCATAAGCTTGGGTGAGGCCTCAGGCCAGTGCCTGCGCCTCGATCAGCTTCACCACCGCGGCAGTGAAGGCGTCGGTGCCGCGGCTGCCACCTAGGTCCTTCGTAGGGTCTTCTGCCATGGCAGCCTGCACGGCTGCTTCGAGGTCGGCTGCCGCAGCACCCTCGTCGAGGCCGTAACGCAGGAGCATGGCAGCGGACAACATGGTGCCAACTGGATTGGCGAGGTTCTTTCCCGCGATGTCGGGCGCACTGCCATGAATCGGCTCGTACAGCCCGATGGCGCCGCCTAGGCTGGCGGACGGCAGTAGGCCGAGGGAACCCGGGATGACGGCCGCGAGGTCGGAGAGGATGTCGCCGAACAGGTTGCCCATCACCATCACGTCGAACGCGCGTGGGTCGCGAACGACCTGCATGGCGGCGTTGTCGACGTAGAGGTGATCGAGTTCTATGTCAGAGAACTCGCGTTGATGGAGGTCGACGAGCACGTCGCGCCAGAACTGCGAGACGTCGAGTACGTTGGCCTTGTCTACGTTGGTTACGCGGCCCTTGCGCTGGCGCGCCGTCTCGAAGGCAACCCGGGCGATGCGCTCGACCTCGTGACGCTCGTACACCATGGTGCTAACACCGCGGTCCGCCTCGACGAACGACGGCTTGCCGAAGTAGATCCCGCCAGTGAGCTCGCGGATGATCAGGAGGTCGGTGCCGCGCGCTCGTTCCTCACGCAGAGGGGAGAGGCGTTCGAGGCCAGGGAACACGCGGACCGGGCGCAAGTTGGCGAAGACCTGCAAGTGCTTGCGCAGGGCCAAGATGCCTGACTCGACGCGCTGCTCGCGCGGGAGGCGGTTCCAGCGGTGGTCGCCTACCGGCCCACCAGCAGAGCCCATCAGCACGGCGTCTGAGCGCAGCACCGCGTCGCGCGTGACCTGCGGCAGCGGCTCGCCGTACTCGTCGGCGGCGTGGCCGCCGAAGGGTAGGCGCTCGAACTCGAAGGTAAGGCCGTGCTTGGGCGCCAACGCTTCGAGGGTCGTCAGCGTTGCCTCTATGACTTCTGGGCCGATGAAGTCACCGGGGAGGACGGCGATGCGGTAGGTCACTGCGCGTGCCCCAGCTTGGCAGCGAGCGCCCTGACCTTGTCGACGCCTTCGAGGAGCTCGCCGATCGGGTCCCAGTAGCCTGTCATCAACGCCTCGCGGGCAGACTCACGGATGCTCGCTGGGTACGTCCTGCCAGCGACGCGCACTTCCTGCCCAACGACGTCTATGACGACCTCGGCGCTGGGGTCGGCCTCGATGCTCTCCGCGATCTCAGCGCGGCCGCGCTCGTCCACCACTGCGCAAACGAGCCCAAGGGTAGTCGAGTTGCCGAAGAAGATCTCGGCAAACGAGCCGGCGATGATGCCCTTGAACCCGGCACGCTGGATGGACTGCGGCGCGTGCTCACGGCTCGAGCCGCAACCGAAGTTGTCGCCCGTAACGATGATGGCGGCCCCAGTGTGCTTCGGATCATCTAGGGGATGATGCTTGCTGTTGCCCGCCTCGTCGAAGCGTTCGTCGTAGAAGAGTGCGTCCCCGAGGCCGTCGAAGGTCACGGCCTTCAAGTAGCGCGCTGGGATGATGCGGTCGGTGTCGATGTCGTTCGCCATCAACGCGACGGCTTTGCCGCGCGCCTCGAGTACTGGTGCCAGGGCCATCAGGCGGCCGCTCCTTTCGTGCCAAACACTTCGCGAGCATCGGACACTACGCCGGTGACAGCAGCGGCGGCAACCATCACTGGGCTCATCAGCACGGTGCGCCCAGTCGGCGACCCCTGCCTGCCCTTGAAGTTGCGGTTGCTAGATGACGCGCAGAGTTGGTCCCCCTCTAGCTTGTCTGGGTTCATGGCGAGGCACATGCTGCAACCGGCCTCACGCCATTCGAAGCCCGCTTCCTTGAGGACCTTGTCTATGCCGAGGCGTTCGCACTCGAGCTTGACGAGGTGAGAGCCAGGCACGGCGATGGCCTTGACGCTCGGATGCACCTTGTGGCCCGCGATGACGTTGGCGACCTCGATGAAGTCCGTCACGCGCCCGTTCGTGCATGAGCCGAAGAACGCGACGTCGACCTTCGTGCCCTTGATGGGGGCGCCGCCGGTCAGCTGCATGTGGGCGAGGGCCTCCGCCACGCCGGCCTTGTCGTGCTGCGCAGAGCTTTCAACGCTCGGCACGAGTTCGTCGATGGCGATCGCTTGCCCCGGGTTGATGCCCCACGTGACGGTTGGTGGCACGTCGGCCGCATCGAACACGACCACGTCGTCGTAGTGGCAGCCCGGTTCGGATGCGAGGGCGCTCCAGCGCTCGACTGCCGCGTCCCACTCGGCACCCGCTGGTGCATAAGGCCTGCCCTTCAGGTAAGCGAAGGTCGTGGCGTCTGGGTTGACGTAACCGCAGCGCGCGCCGCCTTCGATAGACATGTTGCACACGGTCATGCGCTCTTCCATCGTCATGGCGTCGAAGGTCGAGCCGCCGTACTCGTACGCGTAACCGATGCCGCCCTTCACGCCGAGCGTGCGGATGATGTGCAGGATCACGTCCTTGGCGTAAACGCCTGGCCGCAACTCACCGTTGACCTCGATGCGGCGGAGCTTAGGCTTGCTCATCGCCATCGTCTGAGTTGCGAGCACGTCGCGCACCTGCGAAGTGCCGATGCCGAACGCGATGGCGCCGAACGCCCCGTGCGTGCTCGTGTGCGAGTCCCCGCAAGCGATGGAGGTGCCTGGTTGCGTGATGCCCTGCTCAGGCCCGACCATGTGCACGATGCCCTGCAATCCGCCGCCGACGTCGAAGAACTTGATGCCGTTAGCGGCGGTGTTCTTGCGAAGTTCGGCGATCATGGCCGCGGCTAGCGGGTCGGCGAACGGTTCGACGCGCGTGTGCGTCGGCACGATGTGGTCGACGGTCGCGAAAGTGCGCTCCGGCATGAGGACGCTGACGCCCAAGTCGGCGAGCATGCCGAACGCTTGTGGGCTCGTGACCTCGTGGATGAGGTGGGTGTCGATGAAG
>JBIQMD010000130.1:0-5613 GCA_044463725.1 Truepera radiovictrix | reverse complement strand
GTTGACCTGAGCGCCAGAAGCGCCGCCTGTTGCGCCGCACGTACCAGTTGCTAACGTCGTCGACGAGCAAGTCGCGGATGGCGCGGCTTGCGGTGGTCGGGTCGAAGTCCTCCAGGGCGGCCGTGACGACCTGCGTGACGGCGTTGACGCGCGCCGCCAACCACCGATCGACGAGGGGCCGGTCGGCGACGGCCGGCGCGGCTGCCAAGTCAGGCTCCTCGAGGTTGGCGTACAGCACGAAGAAACCGTAAACGTTCCACAAGGTCATGAAGAAGTCGCGCAAGGTCTCGTCGACGAGCGCGGCGCTGAAGCGCTTCGTTGCCTCTGGCGGCGAGGCAGAGTAGAGGTACCAGCGCAGTGCATCGGCGCCCTGCACGTCGAGCACGCTCCACGGGTCGACGGTATTGCCGCGCGACTTGGACATCTTCTCGCCCTTGTCGTCCACGATGTGGCCAAGCACGTTGACGTTCTTGAAAGCTGACGTTGGCGGGCTCAAGTGTGCGAGCGGGCCAGGTGCGCGGCCGGTCGCCTCGTCGCCAGGATCGGTGAGGAGCGTGCCTAACGCGTGCAGAGAGTAGAACCACCCGCGCGTCTGGTCGATGGCCTCGCAGATGTAGTCGGCAGGGAAATGCTCGGCTAGGTCGCGCTTGGTCTCCGCGCTCGAGCTATCGCCGAGGTAGTGCCACTGCGCGTACGGCATGGCGCCCGACTCGAACCACACGTCGACCGTGTAGGGCACGCGGCGGTACAACTCGCCGCCACGCTCGAACGTCACCTCGTCGATGTACGGGCGGTGGAGGTCCAGGTCGCTCAGGTCGCGGCCCGTCAAGTCCTCCAGCTCAGCTACGGAGCCGACGCAGATCTTCTTGCTACCGTCTGGGTTCTCCCAGATGGGCATGGGTGCGCCCCAGTAGCGTTCGCGGCTGAGGGCCCAATCGATGTTGTTCTCGAGCCACTTCCCGAAGCGCCCGGTACGGACGTGGTCTGGGTGCCAACCGATGCGGTCGTTGTTCGCGAGCAGCAGGTCCTTGACGGCCGTCGTACGGATGTACCAACTGCGCTTCGCGACGTTCATGAGCGGCTGGTCGTCGCGCCAGTTCATCGGGTAGGCGTGCAGGATGGTGCCTGAGCGGAACATCAACCCGGCGTCCTCGAGGTCGCGCGTAATGGCCGCGTCGGCTTCCTTGAACCAGATGCCGGTGTAGGGGCCGTCGCCACCAGCAGGGGCGCCTCGAAGGCGCACTTCAGGCATGACCTTGCCCGTCAGGTCGACGGAGAAGATCGCTGGCAGGTCGTTGGCGCGGCCGACGTCGAGGTCACCGTATGCGGGTGCGACGTGCACGATGCCAGTGCCGTCAGTCAGGCTAACGAAGTCGTCCGCTATGACCCTATGTGCCCGACCAAGGTCGACGCCCTCACCCAAGCGGCCGTGCAGGAGTGGCAGGTAACGGGCGCCAGCGAGCGCCGTTCCAGGGAACGTCTTCAGCACCTCGAAAGTGCCCTCTGCGAACACGCTGCTCACGAGTTGGGCGGCTAGCAGGTAGAGGTCGCGGTCGCCGTCCGGCGCGCCGTACCTGACGGGCGCCTCGACGAGGGCGTAATCCGCACCGCCAAGGACGGCAAGGCCCGAGTTGGCGGCGAGGGTCCATGGGGTGGTCGTCCAGGCGAGGAAGTAGACGGGTCGCTCATCTCGCGCGTCGACGACGCCACGCTCGGCGAGGTCGGCGAGTAGCGCAGGGAACTTCGGGAAGATGGATGGGTCCTCGACGTCCTCCTTGTAACCGAGCGACACCGCGTGAGAGGCGAGGGTCGTGTTGGAGGACGGGCTGTGCCAGGTCGTCTTGTAGTCCTCGACGAGCAGCCCACGGTCGAAGAGGTCCTTCATGATCCACCAGCACGACTCCATGTACTCGTTGGAGTACGTGATGTACGGGTCCGTCAAGTCGATCCAGAAGCCGATGCGCTCAGTCATGGCGGTCCAGTCCTGGATGTTGCTGAACACGTCGGCGCGGCACAGGGCATTGAACTCGGCGATGCCGTATTCCTCGATCTGCGCCTTGTTCGTGAAGCCAAGGCGCTTCTCGATGGCGATCTCGACGGGCAGCCCGTGGGTGTCCCAACCAGCTTTGCGGCTGACCGTGTAACCCTGCATGGTCTTGAAGCGCGGGAAGAGATCCTTGAAAGCGCGGCTGATCACGTGGTGCACGCCAGGCTTGGCGTTAGCGGTTGGTGGACCCTCGTAGAAGACCCAAGAACCCTTCGGTGCGGGGCGCTCGACCGAGCGCCGGAATACGTCGCGCTCGCGCCACAGGTCCGTGATGTGGCCCTCGAGCGCTGGGAAGTCTACGTCGCTCTTGACCTCGTCGAACATGGGTGTCACCTCAGTGCCGACGGCTGCTGCTGGGAAGGCCGCGCGTGAGAGTGCGCGGCCGAAGCCGAACAACCGTTGGGGCGCATCGGGAGCGCGGTACCACCCAACTTCGCCGTACGCCGTACAGGCGCCGGCCTCCTTGGCCGCACGCGCATGCGAACGGCCTGGCGCTGTAGCGGGCGCCGCCCGGCTCCGTCTATTGCCGCACATCGAGCGCAATGCCCCGTGCGGGTTCGGGGAGCGGCTCGGGGAGGATACCTACCGCGCTCGCCTGCCGCCGGGCTTGCACCGTCCCCGGCTCGCTGGTGGTGGCGTGGCGCGTGGCCTGTTCCCGTCATCGCCTTACTTGCGGATGCGCGCGGTGCGCTAGTGCGCTTGACGCAGGCTAGTGACCGTTGTCACGCCTTCCGCAGCACGAACACTTTACAACGAGCAGTGTCAGCGCTAAACTCAAAGCTAGCAGCAGGCATGGGGCACGTCAAGAAGCGCTGTTGCTACCCCTAAGGACAACCGGAACAAGCTCGCGCGGAACTGTCCGCATTTTGTCGAGACCAGATCGTTTACGTAGGCCAAGTGCCCACCCGCCTTTAGGTGCTCAGTGTGTTGTTCAGGTTGCCAACGTCACGCGTCAGCGGGCGGAATCACGTGAAGTAGTTGGTTGGCACCGTCGAGTGTATTGAAGATTGATTTGGCAAGTACTGCAAGTCGCTGGCCCACTTCTGAGGGTCGGCGGCGGACACAAGAAGTTGGTTGGAACGGAGTTCGGATGAGCCCAAAAAGTGATGAAGTGCTGGTCGCCACGACCGATGCAGGCGAGAGCGTAGAACCGCAAGCGCCGCGTAAGCGTGGCCGCCCACGTAAGAACCCGGAAGCGGCCCCGGCCGCCCCCAAAGCAGCTAAGGTACCCAAGGCCGCTGCGGCCAAAGCGGAAGCGGCTGCTCCCGCGCCAGTAGAAGAAGTGCAAGAGGAGCACCAGGGTGCGCCACGCAGCACGAAGCCGCGCCCGGGCGCCGAGGAAGATGCTCGCGCTACCTCGCAGCAAGCAGAAGACGCGTACGACGCCCAAGACGACAGCGACGACTCCGGCACGTTGGAAGACGGCGCCGATGAAGGCAAGGACCAAGGTGGCCGCGGCCGCGGTGGCCGCAACAGGCGTAACCGTACGCCACGCAAGCCCGGCTACAACTTCCGCGAGCTGCACTCGAAGATCCTCCCAGAGCTGCACCTCCTCGCCAAGGAAGTCCAACTGGACGACTACAGGCAGATGAGCAAGGAAGACCTCGTGGTAGCGATCTTGGAGCGCTCCGCCGAGGGTGAGGGCCTGCGCCTCGTGCGCGGCTACCTCGAGATCTCCTCCGACGGTTACGGCTTCTTGCAGGAGTCGCTGCTGCAGAACAACACCCGCAGCGTCATAGTGTCGGCTGGCCTCATCAAGCAGTTCCGCCTCCGCACGGGCGACCTCATCCTGGGTAAGGCGCGCCGCCCACGGGACAACGAGCGTTACGGCACCCTCATTCGCGTGGAGGCCGTCAACAACGTCGACCCGTTCCAGTCCTCCAAGCGCCCACGCTTCGAGGAACTGACCCCGACGTTCCCCGAAGCCCGCGTCAAGCTCGAGACCGTCAGCAACGAGCTCTCCACCCGCGTCATCGACCTGCTCGCCCCCATCGGTCGCGGTCAGCGCGGCCTCATCGTCGCGCCCCCGAAGGCAGGGAAGACGACGCTCCTCAAGAAGATCGCGAACGCCGTCGTGGCGAACGAGCCAGACATCAAGGTCATCGTGCTCCTGGTCGACGAGCGGCCTGAGGAAGTCACGGACTTCCGCGAGTCCGTGCACGGTGTCGAGGTCATCGCCAGCACTTTCGACGAGCCACCCTCCAACCACATCCGCGTAGCTGAATTCGTGCACGAGCGCGCAAGGCGGATCGTCGAGGACGGCGGGCACGCCATGATCCTCCTCGACTCCATCACGCGCCTGGCGCGCGCCAACAACCTCGTCACGCCAGCCACTGGCCGCACGCTCTCGGGCGGCCTCGACTCCAACGCGCTGCACTGGCCGAAGCGCTTCCTCGGGGCCGCACGCAACATCCGCGGTGGAGGTTCGCTGAGCATCCTGGCCACCGCTCTCGTCGAAACCGGCTCGCGCATGGACGACGTCATCTTCGAAGAGTTCAAGGGCACCGGCAACATGGAACTACACCTCAGCCGTCACCTCGAGGAGCGCCGCATCTTCCCGGCCATCGACATCCTCAAGTCGGGTACGCGCCGCGAGGACCTGCTGCTTGGGGAGGACGTGCTCGCCAAGATGTGGCTGTTGCGCAAGGTCATCTCCGACATGGACCCGGCAGAGGCAATGGAGATGCTCCTCGGCAGGCTCGGGCGCAGCAAGAGCAACGCCGAGTTCCTCGCCACCCTCACGCAAGGCTGATGAACGCTCGGGCTTGGGTGCTTGGTGGCGCCCTCGCCCTCTGCTCGGCACTCGGCGGCACACTGGCCGCCGAGCCGCAGGTCACGGCTGACGTCCGAGACGGCCTGAGGCAGGAGCAGCTAGCGCTCATGCCACGGGCAGTCGAAGCGCTCGCGTTCCTTGATTGGGGGGCGAGCGGTTTCGCCGTGCCCGTGGTGGGCCGCATCTCATCGGGGTTCGGGTGGCGCAACGTCAGCGTGAACGGCAACCGCTATCACGGTGGCCTTGACCTCGCGGCGCCCACGGGCACGCAAGTCAAGGCCGCGCGCTCCGGCGTCGTGACGTTGGCGGGCTGGTGGGGCACCTACGGCAACGTCGTGGTCCTAGACCACGGCGACGGCAGCGAGACGCGTTACGCGCACCTGAGCGCCGTTGCCGTGCGCGTCGGCCAGGCGCTCCGCCAGGGCGACGTACTCGGCCAGGTCGGCAGCACTGGCGCCTCTACTGGCCCGCACTTGCACTTCGAGGTGCGCTTCGATGGCCGCGCCGTCGACCCGCTGCCGTACCTGCAAGGGCAGAAGTGAACGCCTGCCCTAATGGCGGTCAGGGAACGTCAGCCGAGGCGCGTGCTCAGTCCGGCGGTCCGGTTACGCTGGCAGGCGAGGCGGCAGACGCCGCCATGCGTTGGTAATCCGGAACCGTTCCGAACTAGGGTAGGGTAGAGTGGCAGCAGGCGCACTGCACGAGTGAGAGGTCCTGGTATGTGGGTATCCACCAAAGCTCAATACGGAATGAGGGCTCTTGTCGAGGTCGCTCTCGGCGGTAGTGAGCCAAC
>JBIQMD010000129.1:0-5630 GCA_044463725.1 Truepera radiovictrix | reverse complement strand
TAGGCACGTCCACCCCGACCTCGATGACGGTGGTCGAGACGAGCACGTCGAGTTCGTGGCGCCGGAACGCCGCCATCACGGCGTCCTTGTCTGCGCCAGCCAAGCGCCCATGCAGCAGGCCGATGCGGGCCGCGCTCGGCAGTATCTGGCGTAGGTCGGCCTCGAGGCTCGTGGCGGCCAGCACCTCGTCGAGCGCCTCCGACTCCTCGATGAGTGGGGTCACCACGTACACCTGGCGCCCTTCCTTGACTTGCTCCCACGCGAAGCGGTAGACCTCGAGGCGCTTGGTGGCGGAGACGAGGGCCGTCTTGACGGGCACCCTGCCGGGTGGCAGGCCGGCGATGGTGGTGAGGTCGAGGTCGCCGTAACTAGTCAGCGCGAGCGATCGCGGGATGGGCGTTGCACTCATCACGAGCACGTCAGGCAAGTCCCTAATGAGGCTGCGGCGTTGCTCGACCCCGAAGCGGTGCTCCTCGTCGATCACGGCCAGGCCCAGGTCTGCGAACGCCACGCCTTCTTGGATGAGCGCCTGCGTTCCAACGACGAAGTCGGCTTCGCCCGACGCCAGGCGCTCCCTGGCCGCGCGCCGCTCGCCTGCCGTCAAGGTGCCAGTGAGGAGCTCCATGCGCACGCCGAGCGGGAACAGGTACTGCTGCAGGTTGAGGAAGTGCTGCCTGGCGAGGATCTCGGTTGGCGCCATCAGCGCGACTTGCGCGCCGTTGCGCACCACGACGTAGATGGCGGCGGCGGCCACGGCCGTCTTGCCGGAGCCGACGCCGCCTTGCAGCAGCCTCGCCATCTGCCGCGGGGCCGTTAGGTCCGCGAGGATCTCCTGCAGGGCGCTCTCCTGGTGCTCCGTGAAGGAGAACGGTAGGAGCGCCTTGAAGTCGTCAAGGTACTCCTGCTTGACCTCGAAGCTGCGCGCCACCCGGCCCGGGTCGCGGCTACGCAACAACGCGAGCTGCAGGAAGAGGAAGTCGTCGAACTTCAGGCGCCGCAATGCGGCGGCGAGCGCCTCCTCTGACTCAGGGAAGTGCCCTGAGCGCACGGCACGGTCGAGCGACACGAGGTCGTTGGCCTCGAGAATGGAACGCTGCAAGTAGTCGGGCAGGGTCGGCAGCGCGTCTAGCAGCCGCTTGGCGGCGCGACGCAGGTAAGCCTGACTGAGGCCCTGCGTACTAGGGTAGATGCCAACGATGCGGTTGAAGGAGAGCGACTCGCTGTCGTCGTCGACCTCGAACCCCTGCACGGCCAGCTCGAGCCGACTGCCTTGGCGCTTGACGCGGCCCGACAGTATGAGCCGCACACCCGGGAAGACCTGCTTCTCGAGCCACGGCTGGTTGAACCACACCGCCGTCAGGCGTTGCCCGCGACCGTCCGCCAACCCGGCGCGGAAGACGTGCAGACCGCGGCGTGAACGGTTGCCTACGCGGCTCATCACCTTGCCTGACACCGTCGCGGTCTCGCCGTCGGCCAGGCTGCCGAAGTCTGGCAGTGCGCGCCTGTCCTCGTAGCGCCGCGGCAGGTGACCGAGCAGGTCGCGGTAGGTGGCTAGGCCAACCTCGGCGAGTTTAGTGGGCGCCTGCGCACCAAGGTCGACCACCTTGGCGGTCAGTGGTGCGTCCAGGTCGAGGGCCGTGCTCATGCACGGCAAGTCTACGCCGCGAGCTAACCTCTTCTTAACTGACGGGCGACCGCAGGCGGGCGGCTGTTGCGCCCACTAGCTGCCCGCGCTTATGCTCGCAGGGACAGTAAAACTGCTGGCGCGCAGCGGCGCGCTCACCTGCGGAGGTAATCACATGTTGCGCATCTTCTCGACCCTGCTCGCCCTAGTCGTGGCTGGCTCGCTGGCGTTCGCCCAGGCTCCTGACCTCGGCGGCCGAACCATCGTAGTCGGCTCAGACACCACCTACCCGCCCTTCGAAACCGTCGACCAGTCAGGCAACATCGTCGGCTTCGACGTCGACGTCGTCAACGCCATCTGCGAGCGCATCAACTGCGTCGCGCAGTTCCAGACCACCGCTTGGGACGGCATCTTCGCGGCCCTCGCGAACGGCGAGTTCGACATGATCGCCTCGGGCATCAGCATCACCGCCGAGCGCGCCAAGGTCGTCGAGTTCACCGAGCCGTACCACGAGGTCAACCAGGCCGTTGCCGTGCGCACCGAGGACTCTGACCTCACCCTCGCCGACTTCACCGACGGCTCGCTCATCCTCGGCGCCCAGAACGGCACCACTAACGCCGACCTCGCCCTCGAACTCGTCGGCCGTGACCGCACGCGCATCTACGACGACTTCAACGCCGCCATCCTGGCCCTAATCAACGGCGACGTCGACGGCGTCATGATCGACGACACCTCGGCAGACGCCTTCGTTCAGCAGTACGCAGGCCAGATCGCGGCGCCCATCCGTAACGTAGAGTCCGGCGACAAGCTCGGGCTCGCCGTGCAGCAAGGCAACGAGTTGGTCGACGCCCTTAACGCTGGCATCGAGATGATCAAGGCCGACGGCACCCTCGCGGAGCTCGGCACCAAGTGGTTCTCGGGCGAAGAGCAGTAACGGCCTAACCGGAGCCAGGCGATGCAACGTCGGCGGCGCCAAGCCGTCCGCTTCGGCAGGAGTAGATGAGCGCGCCGCGTGCGGCCACGCGCCGCGGTGTACTTGGCCGCATTCGGCCGAGTTACCTCATCCTCCTAACGGCGCTGCCGTTCGTCGTCTACCTCTTCGCTTCATCTGAGCGGTACCAGGCCGCCCTCGAGTTCCTCCTCCCTGGCGTTGGCACGACGGCGCTCGTCACCGTCGTCGCCTACCTGGCCGCTTCTGCCCTCGGGCTGGTACTGGCCGGGCTGCAGCTACTGCGCTTGGGCGACCACACCGTACGCAACTTCCTCATCGGCTCGGCGGCCCTCCTCGTGGGGGCCGTCGCCGTGTTGGCCCTGCCGAAGGAGCAGTACGTCCTCATCGGTTCGCCTGAGGGGCGGCTCGCGATCGTGCAGGGCACGCCGACTAGCGCGACCGATCCCGCCAAGCTCGGCACCTACCCGGGTGCGGTTGGGCCACAGACGGTGCGCGCCGTCACGGACTCGGCCGCCGCCCTCGACCGCTTGGCGACCGGCCAAGTCAGCTCCGCGCTCATACCCGAAGCGGACGTGCCGGCCGACGCGAACGTGCTGTGGAGCACGTCGTTCCTCGCGCCCACCCTCAAGCGGCCTGCCATGCTCTTGCTCGTCCTCGGCGCCCTAGGCATGGCGTTGACTTTCGCTGCCTGGCAGAGCGGTCACCACCCGCTGCGCCTCATGTCCGAGCTTTACGTCGACGTGCTGCGCGGCATTCCTATGCTGGTGGTCATCTTGTACGTCGGCTTCCCGCTACAGGGCGCCATCCGCGACGCCACCGGCGGCTTCATCGACATGTCGCGGGTCACGCGTGGCATCGTTGGCATCAGCTTCGGTTACGCCGCTTACATGGCGGAGATCTTCCGGGCAGGCATCGAGGCCATCGGCCGCGGTCAGTCGGAGGCCGCGCGCAGCTTGGGTCTCACGACCTGGCAGACGGCGAGGTTCGTCGTGCTCCCGCAGGCGCTGCGCATCGTGGTGCCTCCGCTCGGCAACGAGTTCATAGCCATGCTCAAGGACACCTCGCTCCTCTCGGTGCTGTCAGTGCGCGACATCACCCAACGCGCGCGGGAGTTCCAGGCAGCGAACTTCGAGGTCTTCCCTCCCTTCAACACGGTCGCGCTCCTCTACATCGTGTTGACGCTCATGGCGTCGTCGTTCGCCAAGTCCGTCGAGCGCAGAACGAGCTGGACGCGCTAAGCCCAGTCCGGGCCCCTGTTACACTCACGCATGTCCGAGAACCCCGTGGCGCACGTCGACCTCGGAGCGTTGGCGCAGAACCTCGCGTTCGTGAGGGAGAGCGTTGCGCCGGCCGTGAAGACCATGGCCATGGTCAAGGCGGACGGTTACGGTCACGGCCTGCCGGAGGTTGCCAAGCGCCTGGCTGCCGCTGGCGTGCAGTGGTTCGGGGTGGCGACCCCAGGCGAGGCGCGCGCGGTGCGCGCAGCCGGCCTAGGCAACGAGATACTGCTCTTGAGCCCCGTGCGTGAGAGAAGCACCATCACCGAACTCTGCGACCTCGGCGTGGCGCTAGTGGCGACCGACGAGGCCTCTGTAGACGCGTACCTGGCGGCCGACCTGCCGCGCACGTTGCGCCTCCACCTCAAGGTAGACACGGGCATGGGCCGGCTGGGGCTGCCGTGGAGCAAGACGGCAGACGTTGCCACCAAGATCCTCGACGCGCAGGACCTCGAGCTGCAGGGAGTGTGGACGCACTTCTCCGACTCGGACGACGCTTCGCGCAGCGCCACCCTGGCGCAGATCGAGGCGTTCGAGCTGGCGCTGCGGGAGCTGGCGCGGCACTACATCCAGGTGCCGCTGCGGCACGTGGCCAACTCGGCGGCCATCTTCGCCTACCCGGAAGCGCATTACGACATGGTGCGGCCGGGAATAGTGCTCTACGGCTATCACCCGAGCAGCGTGATCGCGGCCATGGAGCCGCGCGTTACGCCCGCCATGCGGCTAAGCGCGCCGATCACGTTCGTGAAGCGCGTAGCTGCCGGAACGACGGTGTCGTACGGGGCGTTATGGCGAGCGCCGCACGCCACGCAGGTGGCGACTGTGCGGCTCGGGTACGCCGACGGCTATCCGCGCCTCCTCACCGGCTTGGGGTGGGCGAGCGTGAACGGCGTGCGCTGCCCCGTGATCGGGCGCGTGTGCATGGACCAGCTCCTGCTCGACGTTGGAGCGGCCGGGCCGGTCGCTGCTGGCGATCACGCCACCATGTGGGGTGGCTCCGGGCCAGACGCGGAGGAGCTAGCGCGCAGCATCAACACCGTGTCGTACGAGCTGCTAACCCGGTTGATGCCGCGCGTGGAGCGCGTCTACTCGAACTGAGCCTGGCTCAGCCCTCCACCCGCTCCGGCTCCACCGGCGGGGCAGGTTCGCCGATCGGACTGGCGACCACGCTGATCACGCGCCGTTCGTCGGCCTGCTCGACGACGAAGCGCATGCCCTGAAGGGTGACTTCCTCGCCTGCCTGCGGGATGTGATCGAGTTGATCGATCAGGAAACCCGCGAGCGTGTCGTAATCGCCGTTCGGGTCGAACTCGAGCTTGAGTTTCGCCGCGATGGTCTCGATGTGCGTTCCGCCCTGCAGTTGAAAACTGCCGTCGCCCAAGTCAACGATGTCTTCGACCTCGTCCTCGTCGGTCTCGTCGTAGATCTCGCCGGTGATCTCCTCGATGATGTCCTCGAGCGTGACCACACCAGAGGTGCCGCCGAACTCGTCGACGACCACGGCCATGTGGTTCTTGCGTTGGCGCATCTCGCGCAGGAGGCTAAGCACCGAGAGGGTCTCCGGCACGTACTGCACGGCGGTCATGAGGTCGCTCACCTTGGTGGTGGAGAGCGCCTCGGGCTGGCCGAGGTAAGGGAGCAGGTCGCGGGCGTAGATCATGCCTTTGATGTCGTCGACGCCCTCGCCGTAGACGGGGAGGCGGCTGTAACCGTGCTCCGTTACGAGCGACTGGAGTTCCTTGAGCCCCGCGTCGCCGCTGATGCCGACCACGTCTAC
>JBIQMD010000128.1:0-5638 GCA_044463725.1 Truepera radiovictrix | reverse complement strand
CCTCACCGTCCGGCGCCACCTCGCCGCTTCTTGACGTCTGCGCGGGTCTAGGCTCCGCGCTCCAGGTATCCGGGCGTGGGGTGAGGATGAGGCGGGCGTGCCTGTCGAAGGTCAGGTACTCGTACGCCCACGTGAACAGTGCGGAGAAGCGGTTTCTGAAGCTCGGCAGGTAGATGAGGTGGAGGAACAGCCAGCCTAACCAGCCGAGGAAGCCGCGCAGCTCGAGCCCAAGTAGCGCAGGTGCCAACTCGGCGATGCCAGCGTTGCGGCCGATTATGGCCATGCTCCCAAGGTCGTGGTACTTGAACGGCGAGGTGGGACGCTGCTGCAGGCGCCGGATGATGCTGCGGCCAACGTGCTTGCCGCCTTGGATGGCCACCTGCGCTACCTGCGGTAGTGGCTTGCCGTTGGCGTCGAACGCCCCGGCCACGTCGCCGATGGCGAAGATCTCAGGGTGGTCGGGCAAGCTCAGGTCTGGCGCTACCTTGATGCGCCAGCCGCGCTCCATCGCGTCGCCAACGTCGCTCGCGAGGGACTCGGCTACTGGGTGGCCACGCACCCCAGCGGCCCACACGACCGTCTGGGTTGGGATGACCTCTCCCGAGCGCAGCACGACCGCGTCGCCGCGGACCTCAGCTACGGTGGAACCAAGGCGCACGTCGACTCCGCGCCGCCGCAGCACGCGCTCGGCGTACTGTTGCGACCGCGGCTTGAACGGCGCGAGCACGGCCTTGCCGGCCTCGATGACCACGACGCGTGCGAGGCGCATGTCTAGCTCGGGGTAGTCACGGCCGAGCACGCGCTCGAAGAGTTCGACGAGGGCCCCTGCCATCTCTACCCCTGTCGGGCCAGCGCCGACGATCACGACGGTGAGCGCACCCTTCTCGACCAGCGCAGGGTCGCTGGCCGCGGCCTCGAAGCGCTTGAGGATGTGGGAGCGCAGTACGCCAGCGCGCTCGAGGCTCTTGAGCACGAAGGCGTTCTCACGTACGCCAGGAGTGCCGAAGTCGTGATAGACGGCGCCTGCGGCAAGAACGAGGTAGTCGTAGTCCACCTTGTCGCCACCCTTGAGCAGCACTTCGCGCGCGGCGTGGTCGAAGCCGATGACCTCGGCCTGCCTGAAGCGGAAGTTCTTCTGGTGGTGGAATATGCCCCTGACCTGATAGGCGACGTCGGTGTTGTCTAGCGCCGCCGTTGCTACCTGGTAGAGGAGAGGCTGGAAGGTGTGGAAGTTGTTGCGGTCGAGCATGAGCACGTCGACCGGTGCGTTGGCGAGCTGCTTGGCTGCGTGCAGGCCGCCGAAACCGGCGCCTATGATCACTACTCGCGGGCGGGAGGCCATGGCCGCCCCCTTTCACGGGGGCCGCAGTTGGTCTGGCCGCTCAGGCAACCAGCCCGGCGCCGGGACAAAAGCCCCTCGTGAAACATTGTACAAGCGCCGCGTGGGAATTCCGTGCCCGCGGCTACCCAGCGTTTAGTCCGGCGCTGCGCAGGCTTAACGCGCCATCTTGAGGGCGATGCGCCGGCCAGTTGGAGTGTCGGCCAGGCCGCCCTCGCCCGTCTCGCGCAACTCAGGCGGCAGCATGCGGCCAACTGCCGCCATGGCGTACACGACCTCGTCAGGCGGGATGACCGACTCGACGCCGGCCAACGCCAACTGCGCTGCAGCCACCGCGTGGACGGCGTAGAACGCGTTGCGCGACACGCACGGCACTTCGACGTAGCCGCCAACCGGATCGCATACCAGGCCGATGGTGTTCATGAGCGCCTGCGCGGCGGCGTGCACGCTGGCGTTGGCGCTGCCACCCAACAACTCCGTGACGGCGGCTGCGGCCATGGCCGCGCTCGAACCGATCTCCGCCTGGCAACCACCAGTCGAACCAGCGATGAACATGCTCTTGCTGATTACCTGCCCGATGCCAGCGGCAAGCACGAGCGGCATGACGAGGTCTTCGTCTGGCAGGCCAAGGTGGTCGGCAACGCCGAGGAGGGCGCCAGGCACTGTGCCAGCACTACCGGCCGTTGGGGCCGCCACGATGCGGCCCATGCGGGCGTTCTCCTCGTTGACGGCCATGGCGTACTCCTGAACGCGCTTCAGGAGCGGCGCACCAAGCACGTCAGGGGCGTCAAGTAGTGTCTTGGCGTTCCAGCCGACCATGCCTGTGCGGCTAGCCGCCTTGGTAGCCAAACCGCGGCGGATGGAGTCGCGCATCTCGCCGATGCGGGTGAACATCGTCGCAAGCAAGTGCTCGCGCGCGACCGCGTCCTCGCCTAGGTCGTCGTCTAGTACGAACTCGGAGGCCTTACCCGAGTACTGCATGATGTCTGCGAGAGTCATTGCGCCTCACCGCCTTGAGGAACCGGGTCCGTAGCCATGACGGCGGGCAAGGTGCGGAGCCAGTGGACGTAAGGGAGCTGCGTCAAGTACGTGACCGCGTACGCCGCCAACGGCCGGTCGATCTCGACCGACATCATGGCGTGCCCACCGCGGCGTTGGCGTGCGGAGAACGCCGTTGCGATGTTGCCGTCATCGTCGGCTACCACGGTGGCCACGCGCGCGATGACGCCAGGCCGGTCCGTGTGCAGCGCGAGAATCGTGTGATAAGCGCCGGAAACTTGAACGTCGAAGCCGTTTACCTGAACGATCTTCACGAAGCCAGCGCCCAAGCTCGAGCCGAGCACTGACACGCCTTCATCGTCAGGGCCGCCGCTAAGCTCCATGCGCACGCTGTTCGGGTGGATGTCGCCCAAGTCTGCGGTCGCGAACTCGAACTCCAGCCCGGCGGCTGCGGCATGGGCGAACGAGTCGCGGATGCGTTCGTCGTCAGGGAAGTAGCCGAGGAGACCGGCCACCAACGCGAGGTCGGTGCCGTGACCCTGCGCCGTCTTGGCGAACGAACCGTGCAGCACGAAACGCGCCTGGCGCGGCTGAAAGCCGAGCACATGGCGGGCGAGCAGCGCGAGGCGGCAGGCACCCGCCGTGTGCGAACTCGAAGGCCCCACCATGACGGGACCGATCTGATCAAGTAGCGACATCTGGCCCCAAGTGTACTCGGGCGCAACTAGCTGCGCCGTGCCCGGCTGACGTCAAATGCGAACGGTGCGCAAGAAGCGCGGGGCGCCAGAAAGGGCGCCCCGCAAGAAGGTTGCTCGAGTCGTTGACTGCTTACTTCTTGACCTTGTCCTTCAAACCCTTACCCGGCTTGAACGCAGGGTACTTGCTCGCCGGGATCTTGATCTTCTCGGTGGTGCCTGGCCTGACGCCCGTGCGGGCCTTGCGGCTCCGCACTTCGAAGGTGCCGAAGCCCGTCAGTTGCACCTTCTTACCCTTGTCCAGGTGGGTGCTTATCCGCTGAAGCATGTGGTCCAGAACGGCCTTGACGTCGTTCTTGGGCGCGTCTGCGCCCTCTGCTACCGCCTTGATAAGGTCGGCCTTCGAGACCGTCTTGGACTTCGAGGGCGTTGACTTAGGCGCTGCCTTGGCTTTCGCCATGCTGACCTCCTCCGAGCAATTTTCTGACTTGGAGGCACTGTAGCAGACGAAACGGGGAGTGGCAAGGGAAACGCGCTCTGCCACGTGCTTTGTAGGATTCTCCACGGGCCGGCCGCTCACTGAGCTGGCCGGAGTCAGTGGGGCAGCAGCGCCCTTATCTCCACCATGACCTGGTTGGTCAGGGCCTTGGCGTCGTCGCGCGTCTTGCCTTGCGCCACGAGAGCCGGGCCGAATGCCACGCGGAAGTTGCGTCCCTCACGCCAGATCGCTGCTGGTAGCAAGCGCACTTCCGCGCGCTGCGCCAGGTAGGCAGCGCCGTCCAGCCCGCCAGCTTCGCCCGAGTTCCGCGTGCCCTGCACGAAGATGCCGATGGCTCTGCCAGCATTCAGGCGCCGCAGCGCCTCCTTGATCGCGCCGATGTCCTGGCCCTCGCGGTCGACGGGAAACGCCCGCAGGCCGCGCATGACGGCGCGCGAGAACGGCTTCTGGAAGAGCTCCTTCTTGGCCATGAACTCGAGCTTGCGGTTGATGGACACGCCAACGATGGGCGGGTCCCAACTGCTCTCGTGATTGCACGCCACTACGAGCCCGACGCCTTGAGGCACGTGCTCAAGGCCGCTTACTCGCAGGCCGTAGAACAGCGTCGCGAAAACCCGCACGAGCCAGATGGCGGTCGGCATGAACCAAACGGGGGAGAAGAGACGCTCTAGGAGAGAAGGGCGATTCGCACCTGCCATGGGCATGTCCTCAGCGCGGCCGCGCGGGAACGGTGCGGGCGGACTGTTCCTCGGTCGCGCGGGCTTCGGCAGCGTTACCGCGGCGCCGGTCGAGGTAGAGCGCAACGAGCACGCCTAACGCGGCGACGAGGAAGTGAAGCGCGACCCACGTGCCTTCGCTGGCATGCCACGGCAGCACGACCTCGAAGAGCGGCTTGCGCGAGAGCTGCCACGACACGAACGCGGGCGCGACCAGCAGGATGGGCGACAGGAGGATCGAGCCGTAGCGCCACCCGAACTCGAGGCCAAGCATGGCGAGGAGGTTACCGCTCAACACGATCGGCAGCATGACGAGCCAGTCCGGATCGCCGCCGATGAGGCCGATGGGCGGGGCGACGAGGGCGCCGAGGTAAGCGACGGGCATGCCAGCCGCCGCGAACCCAAGGTACGCGGACAGCACGATGCCGAGGCTGCGGAACAGGACAGGCATCGGCGCAACGGCGCACACCACTGCCGCCAGCAGGAAGAAGAGCCCAGCGAAGAGGCGTTGTGGCATGGGTGCGGTGCGGATCATGCTGCGCTCCGTTCGGCGAGGGGGCCGGGCCGCCCCCTGACATCGCTAGGCATCCTACTGTGCCGCGCTCCTCGACGAGCGCGCCGCGCACCGCGACGAGTGCGCAGCCGCAGTAGCCAACGAGGCGTTACGCAACGTCGGCCACCTGCGGCAGGCGCGCCTTGAGTTCGGGTACGTGCCGCAAGAACTGACCAGTCGAGCTCGCCGGCGTGGCGGCCACGTCCTCGGGCGTGCCGGTAGCGACGATGGTGCCACCCCGCGCGCCGCCGTCTGGGCCCAAGTCGATGATCCAGTCTGCGGTCTTGATCACGTCGAGGTTATGCTCGATGACCACGAGCGTATTGCCCTGGTCTACGAGGCGGTGGAGTACGTCGAGGAGCTTGCGGGTGTCGTCGAAGTGGAGGCCCGTAGTCGGTTCGTCGAGGATGTAGAGGGTTTGACCCGTCCCGCGGCGCCCGAGCTCGCTGGCGAGCTTGACGCGCTGAGCTTCGCCGCCTGACAGCGTCGGTGACGGCTGGCCCACCTTGAGGTAACCGAGACCGACGTCCTGCATGAGTTGCAGCTTGCGGGCGATGGTCGGGATGTTCTCGAAGAACTCCACGCCCTCGTCCGTAGTCATGGCCAGCACGTCCGCGATCGACTTGCCGCGGATCTTCACTTCCAGCGTCTCGCGGTTGTAACGCGCGCCCTTGCACACTTCGCAAGGCACGTAGACGTCAGGCAGGAAGTACATCTCGACCTTGACGGTGCCGTCGCCCTTGCACGCCTCGCAGCGGCCGCCCTTGACGTTGAACGAGAAACGCCCTGGCTTGTAGCCGCGCTTGCGCGCCTCCGGGGCGCGAGTGAAGAGGTCGC
>JBIQMD010000127.1:0-5641 GCA_044463725.1 Truepera radiovictrix | reverse complement strand
CGCCTCGGCGCCAGGTTCAAGTCCGCCACCCAGGTTGTCCAGTGCCGCCAATGCCGCCTCGTACAACTCCAGCGCCTCCGCCGTGGCGTACAGGCGCACGGCATGGCCAGCAGCGCTAACGCTATGCCGTGCGCCTTCCAGCCACTGCTCGCCAAGTAGGTAGTGGTAGGCGAGGAGTTTGGCCATCTCAGGCAAGTGCTTGCCGCTACTAGCGTCGAGTTCCCGTGCTACGCAGGCGTGCAGCTCACGCCTCCGCCTTAGCAGCAGGCGTTGATACGCTGCGTCTCGCGTCAGCTCGTGCTTGAAGCGGAAGTCGCTCTCGGCTAGCGGAACGTGATTGATGAGGTCCTCGTCGCTCAACTCCTCGAGGTACGGGAGTACGTCTGACGCGGGGGAGTTGACGCGCATCACCGCGCTGAGTACGGGGCTGGCGAACTCGCGGCCGATCACGGCGGCGGTCTGAAGCACGTCGCGCGTGACATGCGGCAGACGGTCGATGCGGGCGCTCAGCACGCCGCTGAGAGTGTTCGGTACGTTCGCCTGATCGATGCGGCTGGTTGCCCGCCACGTCCCACCCTCATTGGCGATCGAGCCCGAGTCGATCAACGAGCGCAGCACCTCCTCGAGGAAGAACGGGTTGCCGTCCGCCTTGCTGACGATCGAGGAACGCACCTCGTCAGGCATGCCCTCGACGTCGAGCATTCTCGTGAGGAGTTCCTGAGATTCATTGCGGCCGAGCGCGGCCACCTTGAGGACGACGGGGCGCTCGGCCAACCCGGAAATACCGGCGCCACTTACCCGCTCGATGAGCCCCCACGCGTCAGAGTGGTGTTCGGGCCGCGCCAAGCACACGAAGAGCACACGGCTGTCCTGCAACGCAACGGCCACGTCCTCGACTAGCCCGATCGAAGCTGGGTCCGCCCAGTGGAAGTCCTCGAAGGCAACCACGATGGTACGTTCTCGCGCGAGCAGCCCTAGCAGCCGAGAGATCTCGCGCACGAGCTTGCTAGCGAACGTGTCTGCGTCCATCACGTTGGAGGTCGCGGCCGCCGGGTCGTCAGACTCGTCGAGAAGTAGGGCAATGGCGCCTGGGGGGTCGGCGCCAAGCGGTTCAGCCACAGCGCGCAGCAGCTGCCGCCACGGGTAGTAGGGCGAAGTACGCTCGTAAGGCACGCCTGTGGCCTCAAGCAGCAAGCCCTTACCGCCAGCGCGGGCCATTGCCTCAGCCAGCAATCTCGACTTGCCGAGGCCGGCTTCCCCGATGACGAAAGCCAGCCGGCCGTGCCCAGCATCGGCCTCAGAAAGCAAGTCGGTCAGCGCCCCTAGCTCGCTGGCCCTCCCAACGAATGGTGAGACAACGCCCGCCAGGCTCTGGCCTAGTCCAGCTGCTACGCGCCGCCCAAGCACCTCGTAAGTGATCACCGACTCGGCCCTGCCCTTGAGGGGCTCACTTGACGCGTCCTTGGTCTCGAACAAGTGGCTGACGAGGGCGTAGGTCTCGGGCCCGATCACGATCGTTTGCGGTCGCGCCAGCCCCTGCAGCCGCGCGGCCACGTTAGCGGTGTCACCCATCGCCGTGTACTCGGCCTTGGTCTCGTCGCCGTCGGTCGTGACGACGCTCAACCCGGTGTTGATCCCCACGCGCACGGCAAAGTCCAGCCCGTGCTTACGTTTGACGATGGCGCCGTACTCGGCGGCCGCGTCTCGCATGTCCAACGCGGCCATGACGGCCCGCGCCGCATCGTCCTCGTGCGCCTCCGGTGCGCCGAACAGGGCGAGGATGGCGTCGCCCATCAGCCGGCCGACGGTCCCTTCGTAACGGTTGACTGCCGCGATCATGAACGCGAACGCGCCGTTCATGAGCTCCGCCCACTCCTCCGGGTCTACCTGCTCGGCGAGGGCCGTCGAACCCACCACATCAGCGAAGAGAACCGTAACGAGGCGCCTCTCGCCCTCAAGCGGCCGCGTAACCGACAGAGCGGTACCGCAGTTGCTGCAGAATCTCGCTCCCAGTGGATTGACGGCCCGACAGTTGGGGCAGGTCACAAGTTGCCTCCTCCGGCCATGCAGGCCCGGCATCACCGGATGGGCAAGGCAAGCGCCACCAAGCGAAAACGGCGCGAAAAGGGCGCGACGAGTCCGGCTGGTTGAGAATACTGCCATGCGTGGCGTTGGGCTGGTGATTCAGTTGCGTTAGTGCGTCAGACGGGTAGTTGGCAGGCTCTAGCCCGCCGCCCTAACTCGAGCGTCCGGAAGGAACACGACGAACAACCCGACGAGCGGCAGCCAAGCGCAGAGTTGGTAGACGAAGGTGATGCCGTGACTGTCGGCCAACCCCCCGAGCAGCGCCGCGGCAATGCCGGCCACGCCGAACGATAGTCCGTACAGGAGGCCTGAAACCATACCGACGCCAGCGGGGAGTAGTTCTTGCGCGTAGACGATGATGGCGGGGAACGCTGACGCCATCACTATGCCGATGATTGCGGTAAGGACGATAGTCCATGGGAGATTCACCCATGGCAGGAGCAGCGTGAACGGTAGGGCCCCGAGCACGCTGCCCCACAGGACGAGCTTGCGGCCGAAGCGGTCGCCAAGTGGGCCGCCGATGATGGTGCCGACCGCCACGGCGGCCATGTAACCGAAGAGCAGCAGTTGCGATTGGCGGATGGAGACCTCGAACCGTTCGATCAGGAAGAAGGTGTAGTAGCTGCTTAGGCTTGCGCCGTAGACGGCCTTGGAGAAGGTCAGCACCACCAGAATGGCGATCGAGCCCATGATCCGCTTGCGGCTGGAGTTGGCGTACACGGCCTGGCCGCGGCGCAGGAGGTTCGCAACGTGGCCCTTGTACCACTTGCCTACCCTGTAGAGCACGACCATGGCGAGTAGCGCCACCGCCGAGAACCAGGCGATGCTCCCTTGACCGAGTGGCAACACGATGTACGCGGCGAGGAGCGGGCCGATTGCCGAACCGAAGTTGCCGCCCACCTGGAACATCGACTGCGCGAGGCCCGGTTGCATGCCTGCAGCCATGCGCGCCACGCGTGACGCTTCCGGGTGAAATACCGCCGAGCCAAGGCCTATCAGGGCGGCCGCCAGTAGCAGCACCCAGTATTGGTGCGCGGCGGAAAGCAGCAGTAGGCCCGTGAGGGTGGAGCCCATGCCGATCGCCATGGAGAAAGGTAGCGGCCTGCGGTCGGCGATGATCCCTATGACCGGTTGCAGTAAGGACGCCGTGAACTGGAACGTCAGCGTCAGGAGCCCGATCTGCCCGAAAGTAAGGGCGTAGTTGTCTTTGAGCATCGGGTAGATGGCAGGCAGGAGCGCCTGCATGAGGTCGTTGAGGAAATGCGAGAAGCTGATCGCAGCTATGACCGTGAAGACCGTTGCAGGCACCGCACTAGTCATGGCCTTCGTTGCAGTTGGCCGGTCTTGTGGGAGTGGGTTGGCGCCCTTTCCGTCCACAACCGCTTCTACCGAACCGTGAGTCGACAACGTACGCTCCCACCTTAGCTCGGGGCGCGACCTGCAGGCCGCGCCCCAATGAGTAATGGCAAACTTACCGTGTTCTGGCCGTTTAGTTAACCGGCCGTCCAACCGAGGTCCATGCTCTGCACGCTACCTGTCACGCCCCAGGCCGCCTCGGAGGCGAGATAGCTCACCAAGCCTGCCACGTCGGCCGGCTCCAGCATGCGCTTGATGGCCGCATGCTCCAAGAAGACCTTGGACTCCACCTCGGCAGGCGCCAGATTACGGGTGCGCGCCTGGTCGAGGATCTGCGCCTCCACCAGCGGTGTGCGTACGTAAGCCGGCGCCACGACGTTCGCGGTAATGCCGTCCTTGCCACCCTCCAGCGCCGCTACTCTCGCCAGCCCGACCACGCCGTGCTTCGCAGCAACGTACGCGCCCTTGAAGGGGCTCGCCGTCAGGCTGTGGGCGCTGCCCATGTAGATGATGCGGCCGCTGCCAGTGCGCTTCAGGGCGTTCCAGGCATACTTGGTGAGCAGGAAAGGACCAGTCAGCATGAGCGCAAGCATGTCGTCCCAACGGTCCTCCGGGAAGTCGACTAGTGAGTCGAGGTGCTGGTAGCCCGCGTTGACCACTAGGACGTCCAGCCCGCCTGCCGACTCGATGGTGCTGGTTACTGTCGCGGCGCAACCAGCGCGCGTCGCCAGGTCGGCTATCACGTGCCCGCAGCCTAGTTCGGAGGCGACCTCTAGCGCGGCCGCTTCGTTCCTGTCGGCGATGACTACCTTCAGCCCGTCGGCCAGAAGCCGCTTGGCGCACGCCGCCCCAATTCCGCTCGCCCCGCCGGTGACCAGTGCAACTCGTTCAGTCATCGTGGTTGGAGTCTACGCTCCCCCGGCGCTGAGTTGGCGCTACGGGCAGCGGAGCCAGAACAGTCGCATTTGATAATACTCATGGAAATGCCGACTCATTGGCCCTGACCGGCCAACTCCCGCAGCACGGAACCGAGAACGTCGATCGCCAGCAGGTATTCGCCGAGGGGAAGGCGCTCATCCGGCGTGTGATCGAGGCTCGAGTCGCCTGGACCATAAGCCACCATGGGCACGTCCCAGTAAGGCGCTACCACGTTCATGTCGGAGGTGCCGGTCTTGAGGCTGGGCGTTGGACTGCCGTCTGCGGCGCGAATGGCCACGCGGAACGCACGTGCTAGTGCGCTGTGGTTGCTTGAGCGGTGGGCGTTGAGGCCCTCCGTTAACTCCAAATCGACTTCGTCTGGCAGCTCTAGTTCGGCTAGCGCCAGTCGCAACGCGCCAGCGTCCCAGCGCGGCGGCACCCGCAAGCTCGCCTTGGCGCGGCACCACTCCTCTAGGCCATCGCTGCCGGACTCCACTCCAAGCAGCGTTACCTGCAGCCGCTCGAACAGTCCATCGATGCCCTCGTTGTCGTTGCGGACCCAGGCGCGTAAGGCAGCGTATGCGTCGACCGCTACTTCTGCTGCACTGGCGTCCTCCCTGGCAGAGTGCGCTCCTGAACGCCGCGCAACCATCGTCACGCCAAGCCGCCCCTTGTACCCAAGGGTGTACCGCTCCCAGCCGCTTGGCTCGCCAACTAGCAGAAGATCGGGCGCGGGGTAGGTAGCCACGGCGTGGTGCGCGCCGCTACTGCTTGGCGCCTCCTCCTCGACCGCACCGATGACCGTCAGGGTCAGGTGCTTCCACACGCTGTCGGGCGCCCGCGTGGCAGCGACGAGCGCAGCACACAGGCTGCCCTTTGCGTCCACCACGCCACGACCGTGCAGCTGGCAGTCCTCTATCCGGACGGCGATGTTGCCTGGCACCGTGTCGATGTGACCGAGGAACGTCACCCTGAGAGGCCCTTCGCCCCAAACGGCCACGGCGTTCCCGGCGGCGTCAACGAACCGCTCCCTTGCACTGCCGCTGACTGCCCCGGTGAGGTAGTGCGCCACGGCGCTCTCCTCGCCTGACGGGCTTGGCGTGGCAACGGCTCGGAACAGGAGCTGCACGGCGTCTGTGTCCGACATGGCGGTGCTTGCTACCGTTGTCCGCTGCACCTGCGCCGCCGCCGTCACGCGCGCAACACCTCGGCCACCAGCGCAACGGCGCGGTCGACCTCGTCTGGCTGCACGATGAGGGGCGGCAGGAACCTCACTACCGTC
>JBIQMD010000126.1:0-5675 GCA_044463725.1 Truepera radiovictrix | reverse complement strand
CCCTCGACGGTCATGCTTGCCAAGCGCTCTTGCGCCTCGTTCACTTTCTGCTGGGCGCGCTGGGCTTCTTTCATGAGCTTCTGGATGTTCACGTTCACTCCTCCGTGGTCAGGTGTTGCGTTGAAGGCAAGTGGTTTGGGTTCTCAGGCGTCGTCGTTGTCCAACTCGGCGCCGGTTGGGTCATCGTACCCGTCGGCGAAGGCTGCTTCTGTTGCGCCTTGCGCGCCGCTCTCGTCGTCGGTTTCCGCAGCTTGGCGCAATGGGACGACCTCGATGACTTTGCCAGGGAAGAGCTCTACCAACTCCGCGAACGCCTTGCCCTGCGGAGTGTCCGAGCCAACGATCTTCGGCGCGAACGCTGACTGAGACGCCGTTTGGCCGTTCGCGCCACGCGGCGCGCGCTTGCCTGCGCTGCTGGGCGCGGATCGGGCGACTGGGGCTTCACTACCCAGTGCAGGGGATTCCTCATTCCAGTCGTCCGCCCATAGGTCGCCAGTAGCGCCACCGAATGACGAGTCGACGTCCTCTGGGATGAAGTCCGTGACCTCGGCCGGAGTGCTGCTTGGTCGCGCCGCCGCCGGGGGTGGGGTTAGCGGCGCAGGCGTCGGAGCCGGGGCTTCAGGGGCGGGGGAGGGCCTCGGCCGGCGAGGCGCTGGGTCGAAAGCCGCCGCCTCCGTGCCTCGCTCTTCAACTTTGCTCGCTCTCGGAGCGGGAACTGCCCGCCCCGTTAGGCTTTTTTTGGACCACCACCGGTGGCGGCGTCCGTAACGCTAGCGCGCGAGCTGCCGGCCGGCCCGTCGATGACCAGCTCGTAGCCGGGACCAGCCACCTCAGCCACCAGCTTCGTGAACTCGCCTAGGCGCTGGAGTAACTGCTTGTGGTGGAACTCGTTCGCCTCGGGGAAGATCACGCGGATGACGGTGTCTTCTTGCTCTACGCGTGCCGGGGCGAGGAACGCCTTGAGGCGCACGTCCGCGCGACTCCTAACGGCATGCCACGAGAAGGCTCCGGCCGGAGTGCCTTCGGAGGGCGGGGCGGCCTCGACGGCTGGTTCCGCCGACTCTGCTCTTGCGCCGCCGTCACGTGGCGTTGCGCCACTAGCTGGCTTCTGGACGTCAGTCGTTGGCTGCACGGTTGTCGCAGGCTTGGCGGGCGCGGAGCTCGAGGCCTCGGCCTTCTTGGAGCCAGAACGCTCGGGGGCCGTGGTTTGGCGAGCTTCGTGCGGGGCCGCGCCTTGCGCTGTGAATGCAGCAGGCACGTTGCCAGTCAGCGCGTTGCGCGCCTTGATGAGGGCGACCTCGAGTGAGTAGAGGTCGTCGTGCCTGATGAAGCGCTCCTGCTCGTCATCGAGCGCGTGGAGTAGCCGCAGTAGTTCCGTGTCGGTGAGCGCAATCTGCGACTCGCCAGCTAGTTGCGCATGCAGGACGGAGCGCAAAGTGCGTGCCAACTGCTCGGCTAGAGTGCGCGGCGCGAAACCCGACCGGTACAGGCTGCCGGCTTGATCAAGGAGCCCACTCAGGTTGCCAGTCGCTAGGGCGGTAGCCATGGCAAGCAGCTGCTCGTGCGGCGGCAGCCCGAGGGCGTCCTCCGTGAGCTGCAGCGTCACCGGCTCGCCGGTGGCTAAGAGGCGGTCGAGAAGCGACTCTGCGTCGCGCATGCCGCCGTCTGCGCTGCGCGCTACCAAGTCGAGGGCAGGCGTCTCTGCGAGCACGCCAGCGCCTTGCGCAAGCCGCGCTAGTTTCCCGACGATCTCGCCGTTGGTCAAGCGCCGGAAGCGGAAGTGCTGGCAGCGCGAGAGCACCGTTGGCGGCAGGCGCTCTGGTTCAGTCGTCGCGAGGATGAACATGAGGCCTGGCGGCGGTTCCTCGAGCGTCTTCAACAGCGCGTTAGCGGCGGCCTTACTGAGCATGTGCGCCTCGTCGAGGATCCAGACGCGCGTGCCGCCGCGCATGCTCGCGAGCATGGCGCGTTCGCGCAGGTCGCGAACGTCCTCGACCGAGTTGTTGGAGGCGGCGTCAAGCTCGATGACGTCCGGGTGCGACCCGGCCTGGACGAGGTGGCACGATTCGCAATGGCCGCACGGGCGTCGCTCGGCGGGGGCCTCACAGTTGACGGCCATGGCGAGGAGCCTCGCGGTGGTCGTCTTGCCAACCCCGCGCGGACCGGAGAACAGGTAAGCGTGACCGACTCGCCCGCGCCTGATGGCGGAAGTCAGGACGTCCTTGACGTGATCCTGCCCCACGACCTCGTCGAACGTGACCGGCCGTGCCCGTTGGTAAAGAGCCGACATCTCGCCGGGAGTCTACCATCGGCCTCGCTCCGCTCCCGTCCTCCGCCAGGTTAGTGGCCGGTAGTAACATCGACCCATGCAACAGCGCCAGACAGCGGGCATTCGCGTTGCCGTCGCCCTCGGGGGCGGCACGGCGCGCGGCCTCGTGCACGTCGGCGTCCTCAAGGCGCTCGACGCCAACGGCACGCCGCCTTTCATGCTTGGCGGCACGTCGTTCGGAGCCATCGTCGCGGCGCTCTACGCCCTCACTGGCAACGCCCTCGAGGTCGAGCGCATCGTGCGCGACCAGGACATGGCAGAGGTGTGGCGCCAGGGCCTAGACTGCGGTTGGCATCACGGCGCCCCGATCAACGGCCGCCGGTTGCGCGACTGGCTCGACCGTAAGTACTTCCTAGGCGCCACGTTCGCTGACGTTCAGGTGCCGCTCGTCATCGCCACGACCGACCTCGCTACGGGCGAGCTAGTGCGCGTCGACTCCGGCAATATCGCTGACGCGGTGCGCGCCAGCTGCGCACTGCCTGGCCTCTTCGCCCCGGTGAAGACGGGTGGGCGGTGGTTGATCGACGGTGGTTTCGTCGAGCCGGTGCCGTTCTCCAGCCTGCCTGCTGCCACCGGCGTTGTCAGGTTAGGAGTGCACGCAGGCGTAGACGTGCGACGCTCCAGCCTGGTCAGGGCCATAAGGCGCTTCAACGCCTCGCGCACCGGGCAAGCGTTCCTGCGCCGCGGGGCACGCGTCGAGCCTAACGGTCCGCTAGGCCAGATCTATAGAGGCTTGGCGATCTCGCTCGGCTCTTACAGCCACGCCCTGCAAGCACCGGCCGACGCGACCCTACTGCGCCTGGACCCATCCATGGCGTGGTGGGACTTTCACAAGTCGCCGCTCGCCATCCAAGTCGGCGAGCGTGCCATGAGCGAACTCATTGCTAGCGGCTTCATCAATCCCAGTGGCGCGGTACCCTCACCCGCATGACGACGCCAGCTCGTTCGCTCTTCCCGGCCCTAGCCCAAGCAGACTGGTGGGGCCCCTTCATGGCTAGGCGGGAAGCGAGCGCGTCCAACGCGGACCTGCCGGTCGCACTCGCTGCCGCAGGGCACCCGGACCCGGCCACCGCCATGGCGCACACCATCCTCGGCAACCGCTCCGTGCTGAGCACCTACGCCTCTGGCCGCGTGCCAGACGGGCTGCGCACGCTACTGCGCGCCGAGCTGTGGCGCTTGGGTGAGCTCCTGAGGCGCGTGAACCAACCCGTCGACGGGGTCGCATCGAACAAGCACCCCATCGTGCTTACGGGCTTGGCTGAACCGCTCCTCAGTACGGGTGAGGCCGAGCGCGTCGCCAAGCTCGCCACAGCCCTCCTTACCGCCGACGCAGACGGCGTGACGAGCGTTTACCTCGAGATGTTGAGGGCCGTAGGCAACGGGCCGGCGGCGCTCTACCCGGTGCTGACTTGGCGCGGCGGGCACCTCGAGCCTGTGCGCTACCCAGACACGCCAGCGTGGGAGGAACTCGTCGACCTAGAAGGGCCGCTCGAGCTCTTGGCGCAGAACACGGAGGCGCTCCTGCTCGGCAAGCAGGCTAACGACGTCCTCGCCTACGGTGCGCGCGGCAGCGGTAAGTCGACGGCCGTGCGCGGCTTGGCGCAGCGTTACGCCACGGCCGGACTCCGCTTGGTCGAGGTGCCAGTTGGCGCACTTGAAGAGCTGCCGCTTCTCCTCGAGGAGCTGAGACCGCAGCCGCTCAAGTTCGTGTTGTTCGTCGACGACCTCTCGTTCGGTGACGGAGACCGGGAGTACCGGCCCCTGAAGAGCCTGCTCGAGGGCGGCGTTAGGCGGCGGCCTGGCAATACGGTCGTGTACGCCACGTCCAACCGCAGGCACCTCGTGCGCGAGCGCCTCAGCGACCGACCAGACCCCCTAGACGACGACGTTCACGCCTGGGACACCCACCAGGAGCGGTTGGCGCTAGCCGACCGCTTCGGGCTCGTCATCACCTTCCCCGCCGCCGATCAACGGCAGTACCTGAAGGTAGTCCGCTCGCTCACGAGCGCAATGGACATCTCTGCAGCAGAGGACCTTGACGAGCGGGCGCTGCGCTTCGCTGAGTGGAACAACGGCTACTCCGGCCGCACGGCCAAGCAGTTCGTGGCATCCTTGCGGTTCGAGCCGGGCCAGGGCAGTTGGTGAGGGCTACACGACCCTGGCCGCCGCGCGGGTGGCGCCGCTAGTCTGAAGTGCGATGGCACCTCGATCATTAGGTCACCCCGACGCTACTGAGACGACCGCCTCGAGCCCGTGGGCAGCCGACGCGGATGCACTCCTCGAGACGTGGCGCGTCGACCAAGCCAAGGGCTTGAGCCTCGCAGAGGTTGAAGCGCGCCTCAGCGAGTACGGACCCAACACGCTCGAGTTCAAGCACGGCCCGGCCTGGTGGATGGTGCTCCTCAACCAGTTCAAGGGCGTGCTGACGTTGTTGTTGGGAGGGGCGGCTGGGCTCTCCGCGCTGTTCGGCCAGTGGGCAGAGGCCGTCGCCATCCTGGTCGTGCTCGCACTCAACGCGGGCATCGGCTTCGTCACGGAGCTGCGCGCGGCTCGCTCCGTCGAGGCCCTCAGGCGGCTCGGAGTGTCACACGTGCGCGTCAGGCGCGGCGGTCACCTCGAGGCGATCGCCGCGGACGACCTAGTACCAGGCGACATCCTCGTGCTCGAGGCCGGCGACCTCGTGGGGGCCGACGCGCGCGTGATCAAGGCGAGCAGTCTGGAAGTCGACGAGTCGAGCCTAACGGGCGAGTCGGTGCCAGTCGCAAAGTCGACCGCCAAGGTCGCGCCCGCCACCCTCCTGCCAGAGCGCACCCCGATGCTGCACAAGGGCACGCCGGTTACGCGCGGGTCTGGTGAGGCCGTCGTCGTAGCAACAGGAATGGCCACCGAGCTCGGCCGCATTAGCAACCTCGTTGACCGTGCAGCTCAGCAGGGCACGCCGCTCGAGGCGCGACTCAGCCATCTTGCCCAACGCCTCGTGTGGCTGACCATCGTCGTGGCGGTGGTGGTCACTCTCACCGGGCTCGAGTCTGGCAAGGGGTGGCTGGTGCTGCTGCAGACGGCCATCGCGCTCGCAGTCGCGACGGTGCCGGAGGGTTTGCCGATAATCGCCACCCTGACCCTTGCGCAAGGGGTGAGGCGCATGGCCAGCCGTAACGCCTTGGTCAACCGCCTCTCAGCGGTCGAGACGCTTGGCGCCACCAGCGTGATCATCACCGACAAGACGGGCACGTTGACCGAGAACCGTATGCGCGTCGCTGAGTGGCGCCTGCCGGGCGGGGAAGTCTCGGCCGCGAACGGTGGGCATGCGCCGCCGCTGAGTGATGAGCTGGCCGCCGAGCTGCGG
>JBIQMD010000125.1:0-5683 GCA_044463725.1 Truepera radiovictrix | reverse complement strand
CCGTTGCCAGCATCGCGGAACTGCACCCCGAGCAGGGTAGCGAGCTGGCGCGTGAGGAGCGGGCTGCCGATCAGCCAATGCCAGCGGTCCTTGTCGAGGCCCTTCTCGTCAGCGTAGGCGCGCAGCTTGTCTGGAGTGTCGCGAGCGGTGTCGAACGACACCATCAGGAACTGCGTACGGGCGGCCACCTCCGGGCTGAGCGCGGCCTCGATGTCCTGGGCCGACTTCACCAGCAGCGGGCAGGCGGTCGTGCAGTCGCCGTAGAACATCACCACGACCGTCGGGTTGCCAGACAGGTCGACGAGGCGGAACTCGGTCCCGTCCTGCGCAGTGAACGCTCCGGTCAGGTGGAACAGCGAGGTGCCGGGCAGTTCGTCCGCCGCGAGGGTTTCGGGGTGGGTGGCGTGATCGGCGTGGGCATCTTGGGCGGCGTGGGCGGCGACGTCGTGGTCGGAAGCGGCGTGGTCGGAAGCGGCGTGGTCGGCGGCAGCGTGCTCGGCGGCAGCTGGCTCGGTGGCGTGATCAACGTGGTCCACCGCGGCCGCGTGCTCGACGTGCGCTGCCGCTTGCTGCGGGCTCGGCGTGGCGGCGGCGTCTTTGCGCTCACCGCAGGCTGCCAGCAGGAACGCCAGGAGCAACGTGGTCGACATGAGCAGGAGCTCCCTGTAAACCGTGGCGAACTTCACCTTGGTCGTCACCTGGTCCTCCTTAGGCGGCGCAGCGGAAGCCTAGGCCGCTGCTCGAGTAGTCGCCGTCTAGCCCGCTTCTGAAGGCGTAGCGCAGGAAGGCTGCGTAGTCGCTCTTGTCGACCGCGCCCGCGCTACCTCCGCCGCATACGAGTTGGAGGCGGCGGTCGCCGTCACTGCGGCTGTCGCCCGTGTTGAAGCTCGAGCCGATGTCGAACACCCACTCCCACACGAGCCCGTGCATGTCCTTGACGCCGTAGTAGTTCGCTTCGCCCTGGCCGACGGGGCCCGGGTTGGGGTGGCGGTTGGCGGTCAGGGTGAGGACGCGTTCGTTGTAGCCGGCCTCGTCGCGGCCGCGCGGTGCGTTGAACCCGGCGTTGGCCACGAACTCCCACTCCGCCTCGGTGGGTAGGCGCCCGCCGCGCGCCTCACAGTAGGCGGCTGCGGCGAACCAGGAGACGTCCGTTACCGGCGCGTCGGGGTCGAGTTCGCCGAGGTCGAGGTCGGCTGGCCAGGCCCGCAGGTAGCCCTGTCCGGCGAAGACCTCTGGAACTTCGGTGCGCTGCCACTCCGGGTGCGTCCCCAAGAAGGCGAGGAAGTCGGCGTTGGAGACGGGCACTATGTCGATGCTGAAGGGGGCGACCACGGTGTTCTCCTCGCCCTCGATGGGGAAGAGGAGCTCGACCTCACCGCCTTGCAGGGCCACCATGGTGGCCGCTGTCGCGGCGCCACACAGCCACAAGGCCGCTAGCGCGACGATCGAGCTGAGCGCGGTTCTGCGGGTGCGGGTGCGAGTGGTCATGCTGGCTGCCTCCTCCTTAAGGTTTGCGCGGCGCCTACTTGCGTGAGGCGCCGCGCGCTAACTAGCGGTTACTGGTCGGCTTCGGGGTTGTACGGGCGGATGTCGGTGCGTTCGGTGAAGACCGTCGGGTCCTTCTCGCCGACTACTACCAGCTGGCCTACCGCGCCCTTGTTGAAGGCCCTGAAGATGGCGTGGTCTACGAGGTTGTAGGTGCCTGGGACGTTCACGCCGAACTCGACCATCACGGCCCCGCCGGCTGGCACACTGGTGGTCTGCACGTCGTGGTTGATGAGGCGTCCGCCTTCTACGTTGACGGTGTCGAAGATCTCGCCGATGACGTGGAAGGAGCTCGTGAGGTTCGGGCCGCCGTTGCCGAAGAAGATGCGGACCTTGTCGCCGACGTCCGCGAAGAGGGCGTTCTCGCCCACCAGGGAGCCGACGGAGCCGTTGAACACTACGTAGGCGGCGTCTTCGTCGATGGCGCGCTGCATGTCGAAGTCCTGCAGGCCGCGCTCACCGAAGTCACCCTTGGTGTAGAAGTCGCCCTGTACGACGTAGAACTCCTTGTCGACGGCTTCGTAGCCGCCCTTGGGCTCGACGACGATGAGGCCGTACATGCCGTTGGCGATGTGCATGCCGACCGGCGCGGTGGCGCAGTGGTAGATGTACACGCCGGGGTGGAGGGCGGTGAAGGAGAAGGTCGCCTGCTGTCCAGGGGAGATGAGGGTGGCCTCTGCGCCGCCGCCCTGGCCGGTTACGGCGTGCAGGTCGATGTTGTGCGGCATGAGGCTAGTCGGGTGGTTCTGCAGCGTGAAGGTGACGTAGTCGCCGTGGCGAACGCGGATCATTGGTCCCGGGACGGAGCCGCCGAAGGTCCAGAAGCGGTATTCGACGCCGTCTGCCAGGCGCAGCACTTCCTCGGTCGTTTCGAGTTCGACCTCTACGTGGGCGCGGAAGTCGCGGTCAACTGGCGGTGCGACGTTCGGGGCGTAGCCGAGGATTCCCTTGACGATGGGCAGCTCCTCGACCGGGAGGAGGTCCTCCGGGTCGGTGAGGGCGACTGGCACCAGGTTGGGTTGGTTGATGGTCAAGTCGTGTGAGTGGCTTGCGGCCGTGTTCGGGCTCGTGGCAGCTACTACGCGGCTGCCGAACAGGGCGACGCCGACCGCGAGCGCAACTATGACTGCAGCGATGGCGTATATGGCTCCTAGGGGTACGTTTCCTCGCTTGTCTCGCATTGCTAGCTCCTTCTGTATCCGTTCTCGTTTCGGTGGCGAGGGTCACCACCAAACCCGGATGTCTGGCTCCAAGTTAGCCCTGGCTGGTGCGAGGCGCCAAGGACAGATGTCCTAGTCTGCCGACTTAGGTTAGCCGATTAACCTCCATCCTAGACGGCGCCCGCACGCCCGCCCTTACCTGGATGCACGAGTCCTCTTTTCCTGTTACCGTTATGTCGTGGCCGACCCGATTGCAGACTCCCCGTACCGGACCGTCCTCCGCAAGGAGGAGAGCTACGCGATCCATGCGCTCATCTACGCTGCGGAGAATCCCGGCGCGGCGGCCGCCAAGATCGCACTCGACCTCAAGATGCCCCCCGCCTTCCTCGCCAAAGTCCTGCGGCGGCTGGCGCAGGCCGAGTACGTGGAGAACCGCCAGGGGCGCAACGGCGGGGTAACCCTCCTCATCGACCCCGAGAACGTCTCCTTGCTCGACGTCGTCGAGACCATGTCTGGCCCCCTCGTCGTCGACACGTGCCAGACGAAGACCCGCTGCGCCACCCAAGAGCGCAAGGGTTACTGCCGCCTCAACGTCGCCTGGATCAACGCGTCCATCGCGGTGCGTGAGGTTCTCTCCGGCGTGCGGCTGTCGCACCTCATCGACACCCCGCGCGGCAAAGCCGGCGGCAAGGCGGCCGCGGCCGCTGGGCGTTTGAGCGCCGACGCCTGACGGGTACGGGCTAACCTGGGCGTGTGACCGACGCCACGAAGATGACTTACGCCCGCGTAGGCCGCTCAGGCCTCCTACTTCCCAAAGTCTCGCTCGGCCTGTGGCATAACTTCGGCGACGACCGCCCGCTGGCCACCATGCGCGCCATCCTCACGCGCGCCTTCGAACTCGGCATCACGCACTTCGACCTAGCCAACAACTACGGCCCACCAGCAGGTTCGGCCGAGAAGAACTTCGGCGAGATCCTCGCGACCGACTTCGCTGGCCTGCGGAACCGCCTCGTGATCTCCACCAAGGCCGGGTACGACATGTGGCCGGGGCCTTACGGCGAGTGGGGCTCGCGCAAGTACCTCCTGTCGAGCCTCGAGGAGAGCCTGAAGCGCATGCGGCTCGACTGGGTCGACATCTTCTATAGCCACCGCTACGACCCAGACACCCCGCTGAGCGAGACCATGGGGGCGCTAACGAGCGCCGTGCAGCAAGGCAGGGCGCTCTACACGGGCATCTCGTCCTACTCTGCGTCGACCACGCGCGAGGCGGCCGCCCTTCTCAGGGAGGCAGGCACGCCGCTTCTCATCCACCAGCCGTCTTACTCCATGTTCAACCGGTGGGTGGAGGGTGGGCTGCTAGACACGCTCGAGGACGAGGGCGTCGGCTGCATAGTGTTCTCGCCCCTCGCGCAGGGGCTCCTGACCTCTCGTTACCTCGACGTGAAGCCGAGTGACGTGCAGCACACCCTGCCAGCCGGCTCGCGCGCCAGCCGCGGCGGATCTTTCAAGGAGTCGATGCTCGCCCCGGAGACCCTCGAGCGGGTCCACGCCCTCGCCGACATCGCCAAGAGGCGCGGCCAGACGCTGGCCCAACTCGCGCTCGCCTGGTGCCTGCGCGATCCGCGCGTTACGTCCGTGCTGATCGGAGCGTCGAGCGTGGCGCAGCTGGAGGAGAACGTCGGCACCCTCGCCAACCTGGAATTCAGCGCGGCGGAGCTCGCAGAGATCGAGCCGCTGGCAGTCGATGGCGCCCTCAACATCTGGCGCCGCTCGAGCGAGGCAGGCGGCGAGCCGCCGGCCCAGAGGAGGTAGCTCATGGCGGGTCATCCCGAACGGAGCAGCGGCGCCTGGGAGGCGTTGCGCCAACACCAGCGGCTGCTGGAGAACGTCCAACTCAAGGACCTGTTCGCGGGTGACGCCCAACGCTTCGCGCGCCTCTCCCTGCAGTCTGGCGAGCTGTTCATCGACTTGAGCAAGAACCGCATCACGGACGAGACCGTCGAGTTGTTGACCGCCCTAGCCGAGGCTAGCGGCGTCACGGAGCGCAAGCGCGCCATGTTCGCAGGCGAACGCATAAACACGACTGAGGACCGGCCCGTCCTGCACGTGGCCTTGCGCAACCGCAGCAACACCCCCATGTACGTCGACGGCAGCGACGTCATGCCCGAAGTCAACGCCGTGCTGGCCCAGATGCAGCGCTTCTCCACCGCCGTACGCCAAGGCGAGTGGCGCGGCCACACTGGCGAGCGCATTACGGACGTCGTCAACGTCGGCATCGGCGGCTCGCACCTCGGTCCGCAGATGGTCGTCACGGCACTGCGGCCGTACATGACGGACGCGCTCGACGCGCACTTCGTCTCGAACATAGATGGCGCCGCAATGGCCAACGTACTGGCCGGACTACGCCCGGAATCGACCTTGTTCATCATCTCGTCCAAGACGTTCACGACGCAGGAGACGATGACGAACGCGCACACGGCGCGGCGCTGGCTCGTCGAGCATTTGAAGAGCGAGGTGGCAGTCGCGAAGCACTTCGTGGCCGTCTCGACGAACCTCCCCAAGGTGGCGGAGTTCGGCATCGCGCCAGACAACGTGTTCGCGTTCTGGGATTGGGTCGGCGGCCGCTACTCGCTATGGTCGGCTATCGGGCTCTCCATCACGTTGGCGGTAGGTTACGAGCGCTTCGTCGAGCTCCTCGAGGGCGCTCACGAGATGGACCGCCACTTCTACGAGGCTGAGCCAGCACGCAACGGCCCGCTGCTCATGGGCATGCTCGGCGTCTGGTACGGCAACTTCTTCGGCGCACAGAGTTCGGCCGTGCTGCCGTACGACGAGTCGCTACGTTACCTCCCTAGTTACTTGCAGCAGGCGTTCATGGAGTCGAACGGCAAGGACGTCGATCGCGCAGGCGCGCCCGTCAGCTGGCAGACCGGCACCGTCATCTGGGGGTCGCCTGGCACGGACGGCCAGCACGCTTA
>JBIQMD010000124.1:0-5695 GCA_044463725.1 Truepera radiovictrix | reverse complement strand
CGATGGACGGGATCGAACCGTCGACCTCACGATTATGAGTCGTGCGCTCTCACCGGCTGAGCTACATCGCCTTGCATTCGCCGAGGAGTTCCTCGTCTAGCCAGCCGCGCCGCGCGCAACCGGACCTGCAGATTATACCCAGCAGAGCAGAACGCGCCAGCCCCCACTCACGGGCTGGTTGCCGCCAGCACGAACCTCAGCGAGTTCCGAGCAGTTCGCCGACCGTGCCGTGCCACCCGCACGCATCGCAAGTAGCTGGAGTGTGCTCGTCCCAGTCGCTATCGCCAACCTGCTCGGCGATCACTTCGAGGTCCTGCGCCGTGATGGCATAGTGCACGTGGTATTTCACCTCGACAGAGGTGTCAATGCGCACGACGGGCGCGGCGCACGCCGGGCATAGTGGCGCCGGTGGGTTCGAGTCGGGGGAGAGTTGAGTAGCTGCCGTCACACCGCCCGCAGTTCTACCGCCCGAAGTCTTACGGCGGTCTTACGGTTGGCGCGCTCATGTCCTGTGGTGCCGGAAGCGGGGCTCGAACCCGCACGCCCTCTCGGGCAGCAGATTTTAAGTCTGCAGCGTCTACCGTTCCGCCATTCCGGCCAGCCACTCATGCATGCTCCCCGCCTGAGGAGCGGCTCCGCAAGTGTAACCAGCCGGGCTAGTCTTCGTCTTCAGCCCACCGGCGCGAGCGCTCGACGGCCGACTCCCAGCGGTCCAACTTGGCCCTGCGGTCCGCGTCCGTCGAGCGCGGCTCGAAGCGGGCACCTGCCCGCCAGTTCTCGGCTACGGTGTCGCGGTCAGCCCACACCCCGACCGCGAGCCCGGCGAGGTACGCCGCGCCAAGCGCGGTCGTCTCGCTCTCTTCTGAACGGACGACGGTGATGCCAGAGATGTCGGCCTGGAGCTGCATTAGCACGTCGCTGCGCGAGGCGCCGCCGTCGACGCGCAACTCGGAGAGCGGTGCGCTGGCGGACATGTTCATGGTGCGCATGACGTCAGCTACCTGCAGCGCGACGCCTTCGAGGGCGGCCCTGGCGATGTGGGCGGCAGTGGTCCCGCGGTCGATGCCGAGGAGGGTCCCGCGAGCGCGCGGATCCCAGTGCGGGGCACCAAGGCCCGTCAGGGCGGGTACGAAGACGACGCCGCCAGTATCGGGCACGCTAGCGGCTAGCGGGCCAACGTCGGCGGCGTTCTTGATGATGCCAAGCCCGTCGCGCAGCCACTGAACGACCGCGCCTGCCATGAAGATGCTCCCCTCGACGGCGTACTCGAGCGGGCCGCCTTGCTGCCACGCCACGGTGGTGAGCAGCCGGTCGGTCGGCGGCTGCGGCGTCAGGCCGGTATTCAACATGAGGAAGGCGCCGGTGCCGTAGGTAGCTTTGACTTGGCCAGGACTGAAGCACGCCTGGGCGAAGGTTGCCGCCTGTTGGTCTCCGATGAGCGAGGCGATGGGCAGGCCATGGAGCGAACCCGACGTTGCGTGACCAACTACCTCAGAGGAGGCAACGGCCTCAGGGAGGACGCCCGCTGGCACGCGGAAGAGGTCGAGGAGCTCAGCGTCCCATGCGCCGGTGTGGATGTTGAAGAGCAGCGTCCGCGAGGCGTTGGATACGTCCGTGACGTGGGCGGCACCTCCGGTCAGCTTCGCCGTAAGCCAGGTGTCTACCGTCCCGAACGCCAGCTCGCCCGCCGCGGCGCGGGCGCGGGCCCCCGGGACGTTGTCTAGCAGCCACGCGATCTTGGTCGCGGAGAAGTACGGGTCGAGGAGCAGTCCGGTCTTGGCGCGAACCAGCTCTTCTGCGCCGGCCGCCCGCAGCGCGTCGGTGGTTGCGGCCGTGCGGCGGTCCTGCCACACGATGGCGTTCGCTATCGGCGTAAGGGTCTCGCGGTCGTAGATGACCGTGGTCTCGCGTTGATTGGCAACGCCGAGGGCGCTCACGGCGCTGGCTTCCACGCCCGCCTTGGCCAGGGCCTCGCTGGCAACCCCGACCTGGCTCGACCACAGGTCGGTGGCGTCGTGCTCCACCCAACCTGGGTGTGGGTAGTGCTGCGCGAACTCTTTGTGGGCAGCAGCGACTTGGTGGCCGCTATCGTCGAAGAGCAGCGCACGTGAACTAGTCGTGCCCTGGTCGAGGGCGAGGACGTAGCGGCGCTGCGCCGTCACGGCTACAGGGTAACGCGGTCAGCCGGTACGACTCGCAGGCGGGCGTATTCACGCTCGCCTCGCAGCGATCTCGTCAGGCCCTGTGGGTCGCGCGGGAGGAGCAGCCCGCGGCCTCTCACAGAGCTTTGGAATCGGCCGACGCGGTACGCCTCGAGGAACTGTTTCGTGGTGCGGCTAAGCGGCAGGTCGCGTACGGAGAAGAACTGCAACGTGACGCTCCGCAGGGCCGTGAACGCGTGAAGCGCGATGGAGGACTCGCCTTGGACTAGGGCGGCGCTGTGCCCGTCTTCACCGTGGTCGACTATTACGACCGTGCCTGGCAAGGCCTCGACGTTCTCACCCTCGACGGTAGCTATCAGGTCGGCGACTACCCGCCGCGCGAGCGTGACGTCTGCGAGTGCGCTGTGGTCGGCAGATGCCCCGTCGAGGCAGATGAGGGTGCCGAAGCCTAGGGCGTCATGGCTGTACATGCGCTGACATTACCACCACGTCAGGCTCACCCCTTTACCCCTCCGGCGGTGAACTGCCCGGTGAGCGCGTTCTGGAAGGAGTAGAAGATGACTAGGATCGGGAGGCTACCTAGCACTGCGGCGGCCGACATGGCGCCCCATTGGGTGGCGAACTGGTTTGTCGAGAAGTTGCGTAGGCCAACGCCGACCGTCCATAAGTCCTGACCGACGAGGATGGTGTTGGCGAGGATGAACTCGCTGTACGTGCCAATGAACTGCTGTAAGAAGATGAAGAGCAGCATCGGCACGCTGATGGGCAGGATGATGCGCCAGAACGAACCCCAACGCGTTGCACCGTCGACCATGGCCGCCTCTTCTAGGCTGGTGCTAAGCGAGTCGAGGTAGCCCTTGAAGATCGAGGAGGAGAACGCGATGGCGCCACCTGAGTAGGCGAGGATGAGGCCGGTGAAGGTGTTGAGCAGGTCGAGCCGGCTCATCAAGTAGAAGATGGCGACGAGCGCCATGAACGTTGGGAACATCTGCACGAACACGAAGCCAAGCAGCGTGCCATAGCGCCCCTCGAACTTCAGGCGCGAGAAGGCGTAGCCGGCGGTTGTGGACAGGAGAACGGCCATGATACCCGTGACTCCCGAAACGAGCAGGGTGTTCCGGATGTAGAGCGGAACCATGCCGCCGATACTGGCTGGCAGGCGCGCGCCGTCACTCGCCCTCGTCCCGAAGAACTGCCCAGGCTGAACACTGAAGATGAGCACGGCCGCGGCGCCGAAGATGGTCCAACCGGCATACCCGCGTAGTTGCTCTGCTCTGGCGGGCGTGAAACCGAAGCGGTGCAGCATGAAGGTGGCTACCAGCACGACTACTGCCATCAGCATGACGCCGGCCAACAGCCACTGGTACCAGTAGACGTGCGTTTCGGCGAGGATCTTCTGGAACTGCACGAGCGAGAAGTCTGCTGGGTTCGGGATGACGCCAGCGCGGACGAGGAGATTGCCCACTCGTGGCAGCGAGCCCGCTAGCGTGTCGTTGCGGTTGAGAGACACGGCAACGAGGTACACGACCGGATAGAAGACGGCGAGGATGACTAGCCACATGAAGATGTGCGTGCCTGCCGTTAGCGCGTAACGAGCGGCACGCATTGGGCGGGTGGCCAAACCGTAGAGGTACGCGGTGCCGCTGATGCCGCCGATGGCCAGCGCGAACGCCGCAAGGAAGCGCTTCCAGGCGCCAGGTACCACGAGCATGCGGTCGCGGGTGATGGCTTCCGGGGCGGTGGCGAACAGGGCGTAGATCGCCACGCCAACCAGCAGCGCAACGGCCACCATGCTGGCGAAGTGGATGGTTCTGCCCTTGGTCATGCGCCCGCCCCTTCCTCTTTGAGTGCGCCCGTCACCCTGAAGTTCATGAGGCTGACCGCCAAGGTGATGATGAAGATGAGCAGCGAGATGGCCGACCCGAGCCCGTACGCGTATCCGCCTTGACTGCGGAACGCCTCGTTGTAAGCCCAACTAATGAGGATGTCGGTGCCGCGCGCCGTTGCTGTGCCCCAACTGACGGGCGGGCCGCCGTCCGTGAGCAGGAAGATGACGTTGAAGTTGTTGAAGTTGAACGCGAAGCTGCTGAGCGTGATCGGGATGAGGGCCGCCCGTAGCAGGGGCCCGGTCACACTCCAGAACCCTTGCCAGATGTTGGCGCCGTCGATGCGCGCGGCCTCATAGATCTCGTCAGGTATGGCAGAGAGCGCGCCGAGGGTGGCCGTCATGATGAACGGCAGGCCGAGCCACAAGTTGACGATGAGGATGGCCGCTCTCGCTGCGGTTGGGTCGCCGAGCAGCCAGTTGATGGGTTCTGGAGTGATGTCTAGCAGTGCCAGCACGCGGTTGATCGAGCCGAAGTTCTGGTTGAGGAACCCGCGCCACACTTGGATGGTGATCACGCTCGGCAGCGCCCACGGCACGATGAGGAGGGTGCGGTAGAGGTTACGCATGCGCAACCCCTTGTTGTTGAGCAGCACGGCCAGTAGCACGCCGACTGCGGTGTTGACCAGCACGGTGATGAAGCCGAACGAGATGTTCCACAAGAAGACGGGGAAGAGCGCCTTCGGCGCGCTGTCCCAAACGCGCTTGAAGTTGCGCATGCCCACGAAACCGAAGTCGTTGTAGCGCGCGATCGCCGTAGCTTGCGTCCCCTCCGGCAGCGCTTCGTCCAGCACGAGTTCTGCGCCCTCTTCCGAAACGATGGTGCGTTGGATGGAGGCGCGGTCGAGCTCAACGCGCACGTCGCTAAGGTCTGGCGGGAACGGTGGGGCGCGCTCAAGGTTCAGTACGTTGCCGTCGACCGCTAAGACGCGGATGGTGACGGCGAACCCAAGGTCAGGCAGGTCGAGTTCGACCGCGGTGACCGTGCGGCCACTGGGCGGCGGTTCGCTAAGGACGAGGCGGGTGCCGTCAAGCGCCTCGGCGACCACGACGTCAGTGGCGGAGGCGTAGATGACGGCGCGCACGCCGTTGCAGCCGTCGCGCAGGTTCTTGCAGTCAAGGGTGGTCGGGTTGTCGATGGTCAGGCGCGCGCCGTCGACGGCCACGATGCCCGTCTCGCTGCTGATGTTCAGCTCACCGTTTCTAATGCCGGCGTAATCGGTGAAGGCGAGGAACACCGTGAGGATGACGGGGAACACGGTGAAGGTGAGCAGGAAGACGATGGCAGGCAGCAGGTAGTACCACGGCATCAGCCACGAGAAACGTTTCGCCATGTAGCGCAATTCGATAATGAGGGCGATGACCGCGGCCGGAATACCGATGTAGGTGGGGGCGCTCGGCGCCACCAAACGAACGAGATAAGTGATGGCTGCGCCAACGGCGACAGCCATGAATAGAGCCAGCGTTAGTAGCGCAAGAGACTTGAGGAGCCCGCCGGCCGCGCTCTTGCTGCGGGGGAGGAAGTCTTTGGGTGAGCGCGAGATGTCTATGTCAGCAACCCCCTGCGAGAGCGGCCAGGGGCAACTCGTGCCCCTGGCCGCGCAGACTACTCGGTCTTACCGAAGCTCACTGGCCCTTGATCTCGTCG
>JBIQMD010000123.1:0-5698 GCA_044463725.1 Truepera radiovictrix | reverse complement strand
AGGTTACGGAAGCCGTCACCCTGGATGGCGGAGAAGTGAACGAAGACGTCCTTGCCGCCGTCGTCCTGCTCGATGAAGCCGAAGCCCTTTTCGCCGTTGAACCACTTGACTTTGCCTGTTGCCATGATGTCTTGCCTGACTGCTAAAACTGGTTTAGCGCTTGAATTTCCGAGCCTCGCGGCCCGAGTTACGAGAAAACCTTGCAGCTTTCTTGGAACGACCCAGGTTACGACATTTCTCCAGAGAATGCACGCTCTGGCCTACATGGAACCTTAATGCTTGCCCCCAGCGCGTTCGATGTGCGCCGCGACGACCATCGCGTGCGACCAGAGCAGCGGCTTGGCTGACGGCCCCCAGCAGCTGATCCAATGCTCCAGGAAGAACGGGTGGGCATCGATTCCGGGGACCTGCTCTGGCAGCCCACCGTCAGGATCGCGTTGCGCCTCCACCCACTCGAGCAGCCCCCCGGCCTCGGCAACCCGGCCGGCGCGCCGCCAGTGCCAGGCTAACCATACGGTCAGCAGCACCCACTCGCCGCCCCCGTAGTAGGTGTCGGCGGCGTAGCGTCGCAAGCCGCCGCCCAGCAGCTCGCGCTCGATGCGCGTCACAGTTGCCGTCATGCGCGGGTCCGACACCGGCACGATGTCGAACGGGGTGGCAAGCCACAGGAGCGACGCGTCTACCGCAGGGTTGCGCACGTGCTTCACGAACGCCCCGTCCACCACGCACTCTTGAAAGAGGAAGTCGAGGGCGACCTGCGCCACGGCGCTGGCGGTGGCGGCAACGGCCGGAACCACCGACGCGATGTCGCGCAAGCCAGCCGCCACAGACGCGATGGTGGCCGTGTGCAGTTGGCTGCGGTGCTCTTCCCATGAGTCGTAACAGGGTTCGTTCCAGAACGCGGCCAGGTAGCGCACGACGACCTCAACGGTGGCCGCCAGCGCCTCCGGTAGGTTGTCAGCGCCCGTGGCCCGCACGTGGCCCGCTAAGCTCCACAGCCATTGGCCGTAGCCGTCTAACTGGAAGTTAGGCCAACCGTCGCGCACCCACTCGCCGCTGACCGCGAAGCGCGCGGGCAGGAACTCGAACTCACTGAGGGGCTCACCTGCAGCGCGTGCGGCGATCAGCTGGTCGACGTACCCGCTCAGGGGGAGAATGCAGCCGGCCACCCAGTCGTGGAAACGTGCAGCGCTCGCATGCTCCCCTGCCAGGTCGAGGGCGTGCGCTATGAACGCGCCATCTCGCAGCCACGACTGCCCGTACTGAGAGAAGCCAGCTCCCGCCGGGAAGGCGCCGCCTCGGTCTTGCGCGTTCACCAGGCGCAGTACGTCTGCTTTGACGTCCGTCACCCCTTTACCCCCGACCCAGCCACGCCCTCGATCACCCAGCGCTGCGCGACGAGGAAGACGAGGATCGTCGGAATGGTGGCAAGCACCGTCCCGGCCATGACGACGTTCCACTGCGTTTGCCCTGGGTAGAGGCCCTGCAGCGCCGAGAGCGCAACGGGCAGTGTCATCAGGTTGCGGTCGTTGATGATCAGCAGCGGCCACAGGAAGTTGTTCCACGACCCCATGAACGACAGCACCGTCAACGTCGCGACGGCCGGTCCGGTCATGGGTAGCACGACGCGCAGGAACGTGGCGAAGGTGCCTGCCCCGTCGATGGTGGCGGCCTCCTCCAACTCGCGCGGTATGGACAGGAAGAACTGGCGCATGAAGAACGTACCGAAGGCACTGAACATGCCGGGAACGATGAGGCCGGCGTAGGAGTTCGCCCAACCCATCTTCGTTACCAGGATGAAGAGCGGCGTGATGATCACGGCGAACGGCACCATGAGGGTGGCTAGGTAGACGGCGAAGAGTGCGTCGCGGCCCTTGAAGTGGAAGCGCGCGAACGCGTAGCCGGCCATCGAGCAAACCACCAACTGGCCGAGGGTCGTGGCTGCGGCCACCAGCAAGGAGTTGCCGAACACGCGCAGGAACGGGAAGCGCGTGAGAACCCTCGTGTAGGCCGCCACCGTCGGCTCGCTCGGCAGGAGTTGCGGCGGCAGGCTGAGGAGCGCCCCGCTAGGCTTGAGCGATGTAGCGATGGCCCACACGAACGGCGTGACCATGGCTAGGCCGCCAACAAGTGCGACCACCGTAAGCACTCCGATGCGCCAGGGGAGCCTGCGCCGCTTCATGCCCTAGCCTTGTTGAGGCGGTAGAAGAAGTACGTGACGGCGAAGATCATCACGAACAGCACCCACGACCAGGCGGACGCGTACCCCATCTTGCTGTACGAGAAGGCGTGCGCCACGATGCGCTCGACCATGGTCATGGTCGCGCCGGCAGGCCCGCCCTCCGTCATGACGTATACCTGGTCGAACACCTGGAACGAACCGATGAGGCTGATGCTGAGGCAGAAGATCAGCGACGGCGTGAGGAGCGGCAGCGTTATGGCCCACAGGCCCTGCGGGCGGTTGGCGCCGTCGATGCTCGCCGCCTCGTAGTACTCGCGCGGGATGCCCTGAAGGCCAGCCAACAAGATGACCATGATGAAGCCGGTGTCCTTCCAGACGCTCGTAAGGATGATGGCTGGCATCGCCCAGTTGGGATCGAAGAGCCACGCTGGACCCGTGAGTCCGAGCATGGTGAGGCCGTTGTTGATGAGTCCGTACACCGGGTTGAAGAGCCACTTCCACACGAGCGCAACCGCCACCCACGACGTGACGACCGGCACGAAGTACATGACGCGGAAGCCCTGTTTGAACGGGATCTTGCTGTTGAGCAGCACGGCGATGAGCAGCCCCATGGTTATGACCAGCGGCACGTAGCCGACGAGGAACTTCAGCGTGTTCTTGAGCGTGTGCCAGAACTCCTTGTCGCTCATCAACTGTTGGTAGTTCCCGCCTCCCACGAACTTGGGCGGCGTCAGCAGGTCCCAGTTCGTGAACGACAAGCCGAGAGAGGCAAGCATCGGCCCGATCGTGAAGATCAACAGACCGATCACGCTCGGGCCCAAGAAGAGCGCCAGCACCCCGAAGCGTCGCCAGCCGCGCTCGTACATGCGTTACCCGGCTACCTGCGGCCGGAACTCTGCGGCCGCCCGCAAGAGCAGGCCGAGGCGCGCGCTGCCAGCCCTCACGAAGACTGGGATGACGTCTAAGGGCGCGGCGGCGCCGAAGATGCGCCCACCCTCAAGTTCGCTGCCTGACCACAAGTCAACCCAGCGTCCGGGCGGGAGGCGGACCTCGCGCGTTCCGCAGCCTTTCTCGGTGATGGGCGCAACCAGGAGGTCGCGGCCCAATACGTAGGCGTACTCGTCTGCCGCTAGGAACTCGTGCGCTTCTGGGAACTCCAGCGCCGGGTAGCGCATCAGGGGAATGCCAAGCTCGGCGGCGGCCAGGGCCTCGTCGTGAAGGTAGTCGACGAGGCGCATACGCAGTTGCGCGTAATTGCGGTAAACGCTCAAGGCACGCTCGTCACCGTGCCTGGCGGCGATGTTCCACGGCGTGCGGTCGCGGTTGTCGGCGGCGGCGTGACCCTCGGAGTGGTACTGCATGATGGGGCTGAAAGTGGCCATCGCCGTCGAGCGCAGGTACAGCTCGACGGAAGGGATCTCGCCGCTGAAGCCCGCGAGGTCCCACGACCACAGCGACACGCCGCTGACGCCGGCAGACAACCCGGCTTTGACGGATGCGCGGTACGCGCTCCAGGTACTGTCCTCGTCACCTGCCCAGTGGATGGGGTGGCGTTGTGCCCCCGTGTAACTCGCGCGGGAGAACGTTACGCCGTCTCCGCCGGTTGCCCCCTGCACGAACTCGTGATAAGCGCCAACGTAGTCATTGGCGTAGGTGTTGAAGAGCTCCAGGCCGCGCCGTCCGTCGAATGAGCGTAGGTCCCGGCCCCACAAGTGCTCACCCCCGTCCGTCTTCATGCCGTCGATCCCGAGTTCGTCGAACAGGTAGCGGCGCTTGGCGAACCACCACTCGCGCGTCTCCGGGTTGCTGAAATCCGCGATGAGCGCGTCCGTGAACCACCAGCCCTTGTTGCGGTACGGACTGCCGTCGGCCTGCCTGATGCCGAGGTTGCGGTCGATCATGTGGGCGCCATCGGCATCATGTTGCGCGTGAGGTTCGGTGACGAGCTTGTGCACTGGGATCTGCCACAGGACCACTCGTACGCCGTTGGCGTGGCAGTGGTCGATGAAGGCCTGCGGGTCCGGCCAGCGGCCGGTGAAGCGGAAGTCGGCCAGTGTGTGCGCCTCGCCGCCTGGCTTGGGGGCATACTCCGCGTCGTTGAAGATGTAGAAGGTGGCTTCGTCGCTCCACGCCTCGATGACGACCACGCTGGCAGGCACACCCTCCGCCAAGGTCCGGTCGACCTCTTGCGTTACCCGCTCCTGCGAGTTCCAGGAGTTGGAGGACATCCACGGCCCGAACGCCCAAGCTGGCGGCACCGCAACGGCGCCTGTGAGGCGCGTGAAGGCTGCGGTAACGCCGTACGGTTCGTCCGATACGAAGATCACGAGCTCGAGCAGTGACCGCGGCGCGCCGTCAGGCTCTAGCGTAATGCGGTCGATGGCGACCTTGGCTACGGGCGTGCGAAGGTCGAAGTCGCTCGGCTCTGCGGCGTCTAGCCATAGACCGTAACCGCGTTCGGAGACGAGGAACGGCACGGGGATGTAAGTGCGTTTGCCTTGCTCCTTGTACTCCTCGTAAACACGGACGTCCCAGCGCTCACCGTTGCGGTCCGCGTTGACGAAGCGCTCACCCAGGCCGTAAAGCGCCTCGCCTTCTTGCGTCTGGAACGAGAACTCCACACTGGTGGGCTGGTCGTTCCCACGCTCGAGCCAGCGAGTGGCGAGGCTGCCGTGAAAGGCGGGTTCGCTCGCGCCCTCCTGCGAGGCCGTTACCACGAGCGAGCGCTTGTCGAGCACGAGCCGCATGCCTTGAGAGCTGACGACGAACGCAGCGCCCGTGTCCTCGACCGCTGGGGAGTCGCCAGGTTGCGGTGACGTCGACGCTGTCGCGCGCGCCAGGCTCAACCTGCAGGCGCCCTTGGTGGGAAAGGTCAGCGTTAGATATGCCGGGGAGTGCGTGGTGTTCACGGTGAACTCCACGCAACCTGGGCGTGTTGAGTAGCTTGAGATACCGGTGACCTCGCGCCAGACGCCGAGGTCGTACGAGTACGGGCCGGCCTGCATGTTGGTCGCGACGCCGTCTGCAGGTTGGGCGAACAGCGTGTACCGCACCGTTCCGGCGGCGGCGGCGCCAAGGTCGACGCTCCACGTGTCGCCCACGCCGCGCCTGGCGTCCACGCGCTTGGTTACTGCGGGTGCGCCAGGGGGAACGTGCGTCACCTCTGCCCAGGCCGCTGCCGCTCCTTGCGGCACTCGGAAGCCGACCTGGACGGCGTCGTGTGGCCTCGGGTAGCGCGGGAAGCGCTCGCTAGGGGTGCTCTTGTATGGGTCGTCGATGCCCGAGGGGTCGTGCACGATCATACGAACTCGGCCTCCGTGACAGTCGCCTGGTGGTGCGTTTGGGTCGGCGTTGAGATGCTTCTGGCTATTGGCTCCGGCGCCGCAGCTCGTGGCTGCGGCGCCGGTCTGGTGGAGTCGTTACTTGACGAGCTCCTCGACGCGCTTCTGGGCGTCGGCGAGGGCCTGCTCGACGGTCTTGGTGCCGAGGCGCGCCGCCTCTAGCTCTTGGTTGATG
>JBIQMD010000122.1:0-5702 GCA_044463725.1 Truepera radiovictrix | reverse complement strand
CTTCCGCGTTCGCGCCGACGATCACGTAGTTTGCGGCGTCGCCGCCGGTGCGGCCGTCACCGAAGTAGCGGCCTTGGAGGACGACGGCGTCGCCCTTGATGGCGGGGACTGATACCGAGATGAGGGTCACGGGTACGTTGGTGGCGATGGATGGCGCTGGTGCGCACGCGGCCAGCAAGACCACGATGAGACCGAGAGCGATGAGGGCGAGACGCTTCACTTATGTCCTCCTACTGCTCGAGCCTAATGACGAGAGCGCTTGGCGTCAATGGATTGTTTCATACGGATACGATGGCGGGCGTGACCAGCCACTTCTTCGCGTACGTAGCCAGGCTCAAGTTCATCCAACGCTGGGGCCTCATGCGTAACACCAGGGCAGAGAACACGCAGGAGCACTCCTTGCAGGTTGCCATTGTGGCGCACGCCCTGGCCGTCATCACCAACCGCCACTTCGGCGGGGAAGTGGATCCGGAGCGCACTGCGCTGCTCGCCGTGTTCCACGACGCAGAAGAGGTCATCACCGGCGACGTGCCAACGCCCGTCAAGTACTTCACTCCAAGCATCAAGGAGGCGCTAGGCGGCATCGAGACCGTCGCGCGCAGGCGGCTGCTTGGCATGCTGCCTCCTGAACTGCAGGCCGACTACGCCCCGCTCTTCTTCCCCGTGCCTGCCGACTCCAAGTGTTGGCAGCTTGTCAAGCAGGCCGACAAGATCTGCGCTTACCTCAAGTGCCTCGAGGAGGCCAAGGCAGGCAACTTGGAGTTCGTGCGTGCCGAGCAGGCGATACTCAAGGAACTAGTGGCCATCGAGGATCCAGCGGTGCGTTACTTCATGGAGGCGTTCGTGCCATCGTTCCGTCTCACGCTGGACGAGCTCAACTGATGCTCGGCGCACGACCAACGGTGCTTGTGCGTCGCGGCGCTACTGTTGGCCGCGCGTCGACGCCAAGGACGGAACATGCCTGAGATCGCTGCCGGACCAGAGCAAGTGGCGGAACTCGAGCGCTTGGTCGCGGAGCGCCGCTTCGACCAGATCCACCAACGGCTCAGGCAGTTCGGACCGCCGGACATGGCTGACGTGCTCGAGGCGCTCCCGAACGAAGCGGAGGCCATCGTCTTCCGCCTGCTAGGGCGCGAGCGTGCGCTCGACACCTTCGAGTACCTCACCCTCGCGTCGCAAGAACGCCTAATCAAGGCGCTAGGCGACCGCGAAGTGGCCGGCATCCTCAACGAGATGTCGGCCGACGACCGCACCGCGCTGCTCGAGGAGCTCCCTGGCGAGGTAACGCGGCGGCTCATGAACCTCCTCACCCCGGCCGAGCGCGACGTGGCCACGCGCCTCCTCAACTACCCCGAGGAGTCGATCGGCCGCCTCATGACGCCGGACTACGTCGCCGTCAAGAGGCGGTGGACCGTAGGTCAGGCCCTCGACCACGTGCGGGTGTACGGGCGCGATTCCGAGACCCTCAACGTCGTTTACGTGACCGGGCCGGGGGGCGTGCTGATCGACGACCTGCGCATGCGCGAGCTGCTCCTGGTGGACCCAAGCACGCGCATAGAGCAGATGATCGACGAGCAGTTCGTGGCGCTGCACGCCTCGGACGACCAGGAGGCCGCCGTTGCGGTGTTCCGCAAGCACGACCGCTCCGCGCTGCCCGTCGTCGACTCAGACGGCGTGATCGTCGGGATCGTAACGGTCGACGACGTCCTCGACGTGGCAGAGGAAGAAGCGACCGAGGACATCCAGATGCTCGGTGGGGTCGAGGCGCTTGACGAGCCGTACCTCAACATCTCGTTGGGACGCGTCATCCGTAAGCGCGCGTTCTGGCTCGTGCTCCTCTTCCTTGGCCAGACCCTCACGGCGACGGCCATGGGCTTCTTCGAGGCCGAGATAGCAAGTGCGGTAGTGCTCGCGCTCTTCTTGCCGCTCATAATCTCTAGCGGCGGCAACTCCGGCTCGCAGGCAGCCGCGCTCGTCACGCGTGCGATGGCGCTCGGTGAGGTTGGGGTGAGGGACTGGCTGCTCATCATGCGCCGCGAGCTAGGCGCTGGACTGGCGCTTGGGGGCCTGCTAGGGCTGCTCGGCTTCTTGCGCGTTGCCATCTGGCGCTTCGCCTTCGACTCGTACGGCGACGCTTGGTTCCTGATAGCAGTGACCATCGCCATCTCGCTCATCGGCGTCGTGCTGTGGGGGTCGCTCACTGGGTCGTTGCTTCCGATACTCCTGAAGCGCTTGGGCGCAGACCCCGCCGCTTCGTCGACGCCGTTCGTCGCGACGATCGTCGATGTGACTGGCATCGTGATCTTCTTCGCTCTTGCCAAAGTGATCCTCACGGGCACGCTGCTTTAGCGTACTTACGATTCGTAAGTAATGAGGCTGATCCGACCACTAGCCGCGGGGTGGTTGCGGTTGACGCTTTACATCCTTCCGACGGTCGTCAAGACTACCTATGAATCGACAGGAAAGCCCATTCCTATCGCTAAATCTCAGGGTTGACACGCTGACGGTAGCGGTCTAAGCTGCCCCTCGGCCGCTCGGTTGGTGGCCGCGACGCCGAGGCGTCGACCTTAGAAACGAAAGCAACAGTTCGCCGCGCCACGCTCGGGCTAGGCACCAGCGCAATGGCTGGCGCAGCTTGTGGCGCAGGAACGAAGGAAGACGGAGGAGACCATGCAACTCATCGACACACCGTACGGACGCCTGACCCTCAACCCGGCCACCCTCATGCTCGGCGAACTGCTCGTCACGGACGAGGGCGCGGAGCTAGAAGTCGTCGGCCTCGAGCCGCTGCGCTTCGAACTAGCACCAGAAGAAGCCGAGGACTGGGGCGAGTGACCGACTCGGTGGCGGTGGTTTACGACCGCTTGCGCGAAGAGGAACGCCTGCTGTTCGACGCGTTCGAGCGCGTAGGTGTGCCGTGCACGCCGTTCTACGCGGCGACCATCGCTATCGAGCTTGGCGCACCCGCGCCCGCTGTAGTTCTGCAGCGCTGCGTGTCCCAGTGGCGTGGGCTTAGCCTCGCCCGCGCCTACCAGGCGGCAGGCAGCGTCGTCCTGAATCGGCCCGAGGTGACGGAGGTGTGCGGCGACAAGCTAGCGACCAGCGCCGCCCTCGTGCGCCACGGAGTACCGACGCCGCGCACGAGCGTGGCCGTCGACCGAGAGGCAGCCCTGGAAGAGGCGGAGCGGCTCGGTTACCCAGTCGTGATCAAGCCGCTCGTTGGGAGTTGGGGCAGGCTGGTCGCGCGGCTCGAATCGCGTGCTGCGGCGGAGGCGCTCCTCGAGTACAAGGAGGTCCTCGGGGGCCCAGAGCACAAGGTCCACTACTTGCAGGAGTACATCGACAAGCCGGGGCGCGACATCCGGGCGTTCGTGATCGGCGACGAGGTAGTAGCTGCCATCTACCGCACGTCCGACGACTGGATAACGAACACGGCACGCGGCGGCGTAGCAAGCAACTGCCCGCTGACGGACGACCTCGTCGCGGTCACGCTGGGCGCTGCGCGCGCCGTTGGCGGTGGCGTCCTCGCCATCGACCTCGTCGAGTCGGCGCGTGGGCTCCTAGTCATCGAGGTCAACCACACCATGGAGTTCCGCAACTCCATAACGACGACGGGCGTCGACATCCCCGGCCTTATCGCCAAGCACGCGGCTGCCCAACTAGAGCTGGTGGCGTGAGTAGGGCGCGCGTCAGCATCGTTGGCGGGTCGGGCTACGCCGGTGGCGAGTTCCTGCGGCTGGCGCTCGGGCATCCTGACCTCGAGGTTGCGCAGGTCACGAGCCGCGAGCATGCCGGCCACCCGGTTCACCTGGTGCACCCCAACCTGCGCGGCGTGACCAACCTGCGCTTCAGTCACCCTGACGACCTGAGCTCCTGCGAAGTGCTCGTTGCCGCACTGCCGCACGGGGAACTCGCCAAGCGCATCGATGATCTTGCCCCGCTTGCGCCGCACCTCGTCGACCTGTCTGAGGACTTCCGCTTACCCAACGCTGCGGCGTACGCGGCGCACCACGCCGAGCCGCACGCGCGGCCGGACCTTCTCGGCACGTTCGTGTACGCCAACCCGGAACTCAACCGCGAGAGGCTGAGGGGCACACAGCGCCTGGCTGGTGCCGGCTGCATCGCCACGGCCGCCATCTTGGGGTTGCACCCCGCCGTGGCGCCGCTGGACGAGGCGCGAGACATCATCATCGACGCCAAGATCGGCAGCAGTGCAGGCGGTAGCAGCGTTTCCGGCGCGTCGCACCACCCCGAGCGCTCAGGCGCAGTGCGCACGTACGCGCCAACGCGCCACCGTCACCAGGCCGAGATCGCCGAGGCGCTGCCGGGCGCCCCAACCGTGCACTTGACCGCTACCGCCATCGAGCGCATCAGAGGGGTGCTAGTTACGGCCCACACCTTCGTGCAGGAGGGCGTTACGGACGCAACGGTTCTGGCGGCGTTCCGCGACGCGTACGACGCAGAACCGTTCGTGCGCATCGTGCGCGCGCGCAGGGGAGTGCACCGCGTGCCTGACCCGAAGATCTTGGACGGCAGCAACTACTGCGACGTCGGCTTCGAACTGGACGAGACCTCCGGCAGGCTCGTCGTGATGGCGGCCCTCGACAACCTGGTGAAGGGCACGGCGGGCCACGCGCTTCAGTCTCTCAACATCGCCATGGGCTTCCCCGAGGCGTCCGGCCTCGGTTTCACTGGCCTACACCCGTGAGCGCACCCGTTGTGGTCAAGGTCGGTGGGTCGGAAGGCGTCGACCTCGACAGCGTGTGCGACGACGTAGCCGCCTTGTGGCAGGAAGGCGAGCGCGTTGTGCTCGTTCATGGGGGTAGCGCGGAGACCAATCGCATCTCTGCCATGTTGGGTGTCCCACCCCGCTTCGTTACGAGCCCGAGTGGCCACCAGAGCCGCTATACCGACCGCGCCACGCTGGAGGTGTTCGAGATGGTCTATTGCGGCAAGGTCAACAAGGGGATCGTCGAGCGTCTGCAGGCGCGCGGCGCCAATGCGGTTGGGCTCTCCGGCATAGATGGGCGCCTCTTCGAGGGGTCGTTCAAGGGCACCGTCAGGTCCGTTGAGGACGGGCGCGTTCTGCTCCTGCGTGGTGATCACACTGGGACGGTCGAGCGCGTCAACACCGCCCTGCTCGAGCTGCTGCTTGGTGCGGGTTACCTGCCGGTCCTCACGCCGCCTGCCATCAGTTACGAGGGAGCGGCCATGAACGTTGACGGCGACCGCGCCGCCGCCGCCGTAGCGGTTGGCTTGGGCGCCGCTGCGTTGCTGCTCCTCTCCAACGTGCCTGGACTGTTGCGCGAGTTCCCCGACGAGAACTCGCTCGTCGCTCACATCGATGCTGCTGACAGTGACGCCGCCCAAGAGTTCGCACAAGGGCGGATGAAGAAGAAGGTCATGGGCGCCATTGCTGCCGTGCAGGGCGGGGTCGGCCGCGTAGTGCTCGGCGATGCGCGTGTGCCGCAGCCAGTGCGCCGTGCCTTGGCTGGACATGGGACGGTGGTGGCGTGATGCAGCCCGCAACTGTCGTTGAGCGCGAGGCGCGCCACGACTCGAGGCTCTACTCCCCACAGACGGCGTTCGTTAGAGGCCAGGGCGCCTTCCTCTACGACGAGGCCGGACGCGAGTACCTCGACTTCATGGTGGGCATCGGGGTGGCGAGCGTTGGCCACGCCAACGCGCGCTTGGCTGCGGCC
>JBIQMD010000121.1:0-5733 GCA_044463725.1 Truepera radiovictrix | reverse complement strand
GTCAGCCAGCACAAGGCGCACGCTACCAGCCTCGTCGCTGTAGTCTTCACCGGCCTCATCGGGGCGGCGGCGTACGCAGGCGGTGGCGCGCTCGATTGGGGCATCGCCGTGCCCGTCGCCATCGCCGCGGTCATCACGTCGACGGTCGCCGCCGCGTACTCCGCGCGAGTGCCCGCCGATTTGCTCAAACGCATCTTCGGCGGACTGTTGGTGGCCGCAGCCCTCGTGCTGATCCTTGGTTTCGAGATCAGCGGCCAGGGGATCGGCGGAGCGTGGCGCCTGCCTGCCGCCGTAGTGCTCGGCCTCATGTCTGGCACGCTTACGGGGCTGTTGGGCATCGGTGGTGGCGCCTTCGTCGTGCCGCTGCTCGTGTTCGCCTTCGGACTCGATCAGCACCTCGCCCAAGGCACGAGCCTGGCCGTCATGATTCCCGCTGGCATTGCTGGAACGGCCGTTCACGCTAGCAACCGCCGGATCGACATTCGGCTCGCGCTCGGCCTGATCATCGGCGTTGCCATCGGCGCATTCGGCGGCGGCAAGTTGGCGTTGCTCACGCCAGAGCGGCCGCTGCAGATCATCTTCGGGATCATTCTCTTGTGGACCGGCTTGCGCTACCTCAGGCCGAAGCCAAATGCGAGCAAGGCTCGCTGACCAGAACAGCCTGAAGCCTGCTACAACTGGAGAGTATGCCCGAGGCGCCGCACAGAGGACGAGGTCCAGACCTGACGGTTAACCCGGTGTCTGCGGGAGGACGCCGCCCGGCGCCTTCGCTGTGGGACCTCCTCGCTTTCGCCGTGGTGTTGGCTGCGTTCGTCCTCATCGGCCTTGGCACCCGCGGGGTGTTCGGCACGTTGGAGGAGTCGGCCGCCAAGGCCGTCTCTCTCGAACCAAGTGACCTGCCGTGGTACGCGGCGCGCACGAGCCTCAGGATGGTCGTCGCGCTCGTCTTCTCGACCCTGTTCACCCTCGGCTACGCCACTCTGGCTGCGAAGAACCGACGAGCCCGCACGTTCCTCCTGCCGCTGCTCGACATCCTGCAGTCCGTACCCATCCTCGGCTTCGTGTCGGCCGTGGTCGTATTGTTCATGAACCTGACGCCCGGGCGCGTGCTTGGCGCGGAGCTCGTCGCCATCTTCGCCATCTTCACCAGTCAGGTCTGGAACATGACGTACAGCCTCTACAACTCGCTGATCACGGTGCCGCGGGAGCTCGAGGAGATGGCGCACTCGTTCCGCCTTAGCCCATGGATGAGGTTCTGGCGCGTCGAGCTGCCGTTCGCCATGCCTGCGCTCGTCTGGAACGCCATGATGTCGATGTCCGGCGGTTGGTTCTTCGTCGTCGCCGCTGAGTCCATCTCCGTCGGGCGCTCCAGCGTCGCTCTGCCTGGCGTCGGCACGTACATCGCGTCCGCGCTAGCAGCGAGCGACCTCGGCGCGGTTGGTTGGGCGGTTCTAACGATGGCCGTCGTCATCCTGCTGTACGACGTGTTCCTGTTCAGGCCGCTCGTGGCTTGGTCGTCGCGCTTCCACTTCGACACCTCGACCAGCGGTCAGCCAGCCCCGCGCTCGTTGGTGCTTGAGGCCTTGCGGCGCTCGCGCTGGGTTAGTGCCATAAGCGGGCCCCTCGCGCGGCTAAGCCGCGGCACGCCGGGCTGGCGGGTGCAGCGTCCGATGCAGATGCCGCCTAGCGCCGTCACAGGCCGGCGCAACGACCGGCTGTGGGGCGCGTTCGCCACGCTCGTCACGGTTGCGGCGCTCTGGTTCGTGGTCCGCTACCTCGCCACCGAGATCGACCTCGGCGAGTTCCTGCACGTCCTCCTCCTAGGTGTCTACACGATGCTGAGGGTGTTCGTGCTCGTTGCGCTTTCCAGCCTCCTGTGGGTGCCGATCGGTGTGCAGGTAGGGCTGCGGCCGCGGCTGACCGCAATGGTGCAACCACTCGCGCAGTTCTTCGCGGCGTTCCCGGCCAACTTGCTCTTTCCGGTGGCGGTGTGGGCCATCGTCCACTACCAGCTCGACCCCAACATCTGGCTCAGTCCCCTCATGGTTCTCGGCTCGCAGTGGTACATCCTCTTCAACGTCACTGCCGGCGCCTCCGGCATCCCGGGCGAACTGCGCGACGTGAGCGCCAACCTGCAGGTCAAGGGAGGGTTGTGGTGGCGCAAGCTTGCGCTGCCCGCCGTTTTCCCCACCTTCATAACGGGCGCCATCACGGCGTCAGGCGGCGCTTGGAACGCGAGCGTCGTTGCCGAGTTAGTACATTGGGGCGATAGGACGGTCGAGGCGGCCGGCCTCGGGGCGTACATCGTGGCCGCCACCAATGCGGGCGACCAACCGCGCATCATCCTCGGCATCGCGGTCATGAGCCTCTTCGTGATAGTCACGAATCGCGCCATCTGGCAGCCACTGCAGCGGCGCGCGAGCGAGCGCTTCCGGATAGCGTGAGGTGATCTGTGACGACCCGGGTAACAGTCCGACTCGAGGGAGTAGGGAAGAGCTTCGAGCGCTCCGGCGCCAAGCCGCTTGCCGTGCTCGAGGGCGTTGACCTCGAGTTACGGCACGGTGAGATCCTAGGCATCCTCGGGCGCTCCGGTTCGGGCAAGAGCACCCTCTTGCGCATCATCGCCGGCCTAACGCCCGCTACCAGCGGCGCGGTGACGTTCAACGGCCAGCCCGTAACCGGGCCACCGCCGGGGGTTGCGATGGTGTTCCAGAGCTTCGCGCTCATGCCGTGGCTCACCGTCCTAGACAACGTGCAGCTCGGGCTGGAGGCGCTGGGCACGCCGTTGGCCGAAGTCCGGGCGCGCTCAGTGGCAGCCATCGACCTCATCGGGCTTGACGGCTTCGAGCAGGCCTACCCTCGAGAGCTGTCAGGTGGCATGCGCCAACGCGTTGGCATCGCGCGGGCGCTGGTCGTCAACCCAGAAGTCCTCCTCATGGACGAGCCGTTCTCCGCCCTCGACGTCCTAACGGCCGAGACGCTGCGCACGGACCTCCTCGAATTGTGGAGCGCAGGGAACTTGCCGATTGGCACCATCGTCCTCGTGACCCACTCGATCGAGGAGGCCGTGCTCATGTGCGACCGCGTGGTGGTGTTCTCTAGCAAGCCGGGGCGCGTCGTTGCCGAACTGCCGATCGACATGCCGCGCCCGCGCGACCGCACGGACCAGCAGTTCGCGCAACTCGTTGAAGGCCTGTACGCCGAACTCGCTGGCGGGGCTGGCGCTACGGCGCCACGCCACCGCGCCACCAAGCCGACCAAGGCGCCGCTTTCCACTCACCTGCCAGAGGTCTCGACCGGCCTCATGGCGGGCCTCCTCGAGGCGCTAGACGCGCCGCCGTTCTCGGGCCGCGCCGACCTGCCTGTGCTGGCCACCACCCTGCGCTTGGAGGTCGACGATCTCTTCCCGGTCGCCGACGCTTTGCACCTCCTGGGATTCGGCCGCCTCGAAGGGGGCGACATCGTCCTCACGGACTTGGGTTCGCAGTTCGCGGAAGCCGACGTCGACGAGCGCAAGGCGCTCTTCGGCCGCCAACTAGTGGCTAACGTCGAGCTGATCGGTCACGTGTTGCAGGTGCTGGACGAACGCAGCGACCACCGCGCGCCTTACGCCCGCTTCAGTGCGGAACTAGAGGACCACCTCGCCCCGTTCGCGGCGGAGGAGACGCTGCGCACCGCCATCACCTGGGGCAGGTATGCCGAACTCTTCAGCTACGACGACCGGTCGCATATGCTTGGCCTAGAGGACGTGACGGCATGAGCTCAACCACCGCGCACCATCGGAAAGTCGGGTTAAGGGAGCCAGTCAACGCCATCACGCACATGGTCGGCGCCGCGCTGGCGCTAGCCGCGACCGTAGTGCTGGCCGTGCTGGCCTGGGGCAACGGCATGGCGTTGGTAGCGTTCGTGATTTATGGCCTGTCTTCGGTCATCCTCTTCACCGCGAGCACGTTGCTGCACGCCATCACGGCCGAGCCGCCGGTAGAGCGCTGGCTGAGGCGCCTCGACCACGGCGCCATCTACTTGCTCATCGCTGGCTCCTACACGCCCATAACCTTGGTTGCGCTCCAGCCGGAGTACGCGACGTGGGGCTGGTGGCTCTTCGGGCTCGTGTGGCTGTGCGCGGTTGGCGGGCTGTTCTTCAAGGCGTTCTGGCTGGGGGCGCCGCGCTGGCTGAGCACTGCGTTTTACCTGGCAATGGGGTGGCTCCTGGTCATAGCCATCGTGCCCGTCACGCAGTCCTTGGGCCTAACCAACATGGTTTTCCTGGCGCTTGGTGGGGTGTTCTATAGCGTTGGCGCCGTCATCTACGGCGGCAAGCGGCCCCGGTTGTGGCCCAACGTGTTCGGTTACCACGAGCTCTGGCACCTGTTCGTACTCGCCGGGTGGGGTAGCCATCTGGTGATAATGCTGCGCCTCGCAGCGGCCGCTGGTGCGTGAGAGGCGCAGTTGGCAACGCGCTTAGAAGCGCTCGGTGATGCTCTTCATCTCCATGAAGTTCTTGAGGTAGTCGGGGCCGCCTGCCTTGGTGTTCGAACCAGACATCTTGAAGCCACCGAACGGCTGCACGCCGACGAGCGCGCCCGTGATCTTACGGTTGAGGTAGAGGTTGCCTGCTTGGAAGTCGGCGCGTGCGCGGGTGAGGCGCTCGCGGTTCCTGCTGATCACGCCACCCGTCAAGGCGTAGACGCTGCCGTTTACGATGTCGATGGCGTGGTCGAAGTCGCGGGCGCGCAACACGGAAAGCACTGGACCGAAGATCTCGTCGCACGCGATGCTTGCGCCCACCGGCACGTCAGCGAACACGGTAGGAGTGATGTACCAGCCGTTGCCCGCCGCTACGGTTCCGCCGGTCACCAAGCGCGCTTCTGACTTGCCCGCCTCGACGTAACCCAGGATCTTCTGGAACTGCCGCTCGTTGATGACAGCAGTCACGTCGTGGTTCTCGTCCGCCGGGCCGATGCTCAACTTCTCCGTCAGGGCGCGCACGCGCTCGACGACGTCGTCGTAAACCTCGTCAACGACGATGAGGCGGCTAAGGGCCGAGCACTTCTGCCCCTGGAACCCGAAGGCGCTGGTGACGGCCGCCTGAGCCGCTAGGTCGAGGTCGGCCGTCTCGTCAACCACCAGTGCGTCCTTGCCACCCATCTCGAGGAAGGTGCGCTTCAGCCACGACTGCCCAGGTTGCACCTTGGCGGCGCGCTCGAAGATGCGCACGCCCGTGGCGACGGAGCCGGTGAAATTGAGGAAACGCGTGCGCGGGTGGTCGACGAGAGCGTCACCAAGGACGGAGTCGTCGCCAGTCAGGAGGTTGATGACGCCGGCGGGGAAGCCGGCCTCCGCCACCAGTTCCATGAACTTGGCGCCGATGATGGGTGTGGCGGGGGAGGGCTTGATGATCACCGTGTTGCCAACGACGACGGGCCCGACGGCAGTGCCTACCAAGATCGCGAGGAGGAAGTTCCACGGCGGGATGACCAAACCGACGCCCATCGGTTGGAACACCGTCGTGTTCTCCTCTCCAGGGTAGTCGTACGTCGGCAGTGGCTCGGCTAGCGGCAGCGCAACGCGGGCGTAGTACTCGCAGAAGTCGATGGCTTCCGCCACGTCTGCTATGGCCTCGAGATAGTTCTTGGAGGCCTCGAAGACGAGCCAGGCGGCGAGCTCGTCGCGTCTGCGGCGCATTAGCGCCGCGAGCTTCACGAGGAGGCGCGCGCGGTCGGCCATACTCCA
>JBIQMD010000120.1:0-5753 GCA_044463725.1 Truepera radiovictrix | reverse complement strand
ACGGTGGTATTACCCTCTCGCAAGAACCCCCCGGTCGAGGCGAGCTTGGTGGACTGAAAACCACGGTCCCCCAGAGCTTCTTGTAGGCGCGCCGCGTCGGCGTCCTGCACGATGGCAAGGATCAATTTCATCTTGCGACCATGGTAGCAGACTGACAGCGATTACCATGCGATTAGAATGAGAGCGAAACCGGAAGGTGAGGCTTGACCGAACGACGCTTCGTAGTTGAGATCACGCGCCCAGTGCCGCCCGAAGAGGTTGCTGAAGTCGCGGCGCGCGTGGCGTTGCGCCTCGACATGGAGGCGCAACGCATCGTCACGCTCCTCAGTGGCCGCGTCGGTGCAGTAACGAAGGCGGTGCTCCGAGACAAGGCCGTGGCCATAGCTGAAGTGTTCGCAGCGGCAGGCGTGGAAGTGGTCGTGCTGGCCGCACCAGAGTCGAGCGCCGAACCTGAGGCAGCTAAGGCGCCAGAACCGGTAGTCACGGAACCAGCGAGCTGGTACGCCGCGGGTGATCAGGCTCAGCGTGAGGGTAACGGCCCTGCGGAGACCGAAGAGGACGAAGAATATCCAGAAGAAGCTACCTTGGAGGCCGAACCCACCTCGAAGCAGTGGGACCCGAACCGGGCGTGGGCCGATGACGAGGCAGGCGACTGGCGCGCGCTTGCGCCGCGCGCCTCCGACTTCTACCGCGGGGTGCCGGGTCGAGAAGAGGACGAGCCGTACACGCCCGAACCCGCGGCAAGCGCGCCCGCGCCAGAAGATCACTCCGCACCGCCATTTTCCGGTGAGCTCGAGGACCCAGAAACGGCGGCCGCCGCGAGCGTTGGCGTGGTACCGCCTGCTGCTCCGTTCCAGGTCGACGACGGTTGGCGCTTTCGCGACATGGACCCAGAGCTAGAGGACGAGGCCGACCGCCTTGGGCCACGGCCGGCGGAAGCTGGGCCGTCTGTGTTCTCAACCTCGACGCGGTGGGTGCCGTCGCCACACGACGAGTACGGCTTCGATCCGGACGAGGTTCCAATGGTTCCGTCGAGCGGCCCGGCCGCGGGGGTCGTGGACGAGGGCCGCATGACTACCGCAGGGCGCGGCGTCGGTGCGCGGAGCGGCCCGGCGACGACCTTCGAACAACTACCTACGGCAGCGCCGAAGGAGGGCCCGCAGCTGCGGATCTTTCTGATGTGGGCGCTGATCGTCTCCATCGTCCTCTTCCTCCTCCTGCAGTTCGTCATGGCCGACCGCGTCAGCGCCGCGCCACCCGCCTCCGCCTACGCCGCCGGGCTTGCGGCGTTCCGCAAGGGTGAGTTCGCAAGCGCCATGCGTGCTTGGGAGCCAGAAGCAGAGGCCGGCAACGCGACGGCCCAGTACTACCTCGGTTACATGGCTCAGAACGGTCTCGGCCAGTCATGGAGCAACGCCAGAGCGGCGGGCTACTACCGCCGCGCCGCCGAGGCCGGGTTGCCAGAAGCGCAACTCGCGCTCGGCGACCTCTACCTAAGAGGGATGGGCGTAGAGCAGGACGAAGGCCGCGGCGCTGGCCTCTACGCGATGGCAGCCAGCACCGGCGACCCGCGTGCGCGCTTCGAGTACGGCAAGCTCCTCCTGCACGGCAAAGGCGTAACGCGCGATCCCGCAACTGCGCTCGACGAGTTCGAGGCGGCGGCCGCAGGAGGTTGGGAGGCGGCAGCCGACTACGTTGCCTTCGCTAGAGAAGCTGCCGCCGAGCAGGCAGCGCCCCAAGCTCCGTAAAGGTGCCGTTCACACGTGCTCAAGTAGTCGTCATCTTGGGTTGCTATCTTTGGCAGGATGAGAAGCCGCCTCTTCCTCACCGCGCGCCACGTGCGCCAACTGCTCTCCCTACTTGCCTTCGCCTTGGTCGCCTTGTCCAGCGGCACCGCCGCCGCTCAGGACAACAACCCGATCACGTTCCGCAGCGAGATCTACGTGGTCAGTCAGGTCACGTTGGCTGACGGAACGAAAGAGGAACGTTTCACCGCCGCAACCCAAGCGATACCCGGTCAAGTGGTCGAGTTCCGCATCTTCGCGAAGAATTCGGGCGAGACGACCTTGCCTGCTGGCGTCGTGCAGATCTACGGACCCGTGCAGAGTGGCATGGAGTACGTTGCCAACTCGGCAACGCCCAGCTCAACCGAGGTGCTCACCGACTTCTCCGTTGACGGCGTCAACTTCTCGGAACCGCCCGTCCTCGTTGGGCCAACCTCCGACCGCCGCGTGGCCGAACCAACCGAGTACACGATGATCCGCTGGACGCTCCTCGTACCGATGGAACCAGGCCAGGAAGAGCCGTTCTACTACCGCGTGGTCCTCAAGTAACCGCCAGGCTTAGGCCTTAGCGGCGCGCTCCTGGTACTGCAGCTCGTATAGCTTGCGGTAGTAACCCTCCACCTTCAACAACTGGAAGTGATTCCCTTCCTCGATAAGCCGTCCCTTACGCATGACCATGATCCGGTCAACGTCCTGGATGGTGGAGAGGCGGTGCGCGATGATGATGCTCGTCCGGCCCTGCATGAGCTTCTTGAGGGCGTCCTGGATGAGCTCTTCGGTCTCCGTGTCGACGTTGGCCGTGGCCTCGTCCAGCACCAGCAGGATGTCCGGGTTCTGCACCAACGCCCGGGCGAACGCTATCAGTTGCTTCTGACCCGTCGAGAAGCCAGCGCCGCGCTCGAGGACAGGAGTGTCGTAACCGTCTGGCAGCTTGGAGATGAAGCCGTGGGCGTTCACGAAACGCGCGGCTTCCTCTACCTGCTCCTGCGGCACGCTGTCGTCACCGAGGGTGATGTTGCTGCGCACGGTGCCTGAGAAGAGGAACGGGTCTTGCAGCACGATGCCGACGTGGCGGCGCAATTGCACCTGGTCGTAGTCCTTGACGTCGACGCCGTCGATGCTCACGCGCCCGCGCTGCACGTCGTAGAAGCGGCTGACAAGGCTGATGATCGTCGTCTTGCCTGCGCCGGTGTGCCCGACGAAAGCGACTGATTCACCAGGGGCGATCGTGAAGTCGACGCCGCGCAGCACCCACTCCTCGTCGTCGTAAGCGAACCACACGTCGTCGAACTTGACTTCGCCGCGGAAAGGCTGCTCGAAGTGCAGGGCGTTCGGCTTGTCGGCGACTAGTTCCGGGGTGTCGAGGAGCCCGAAGATGCGCTCGCTTGACGCCATGGCCGCCTGGATGATGTTGAACTTGTCAGACAGGTCCTGCAGCGGCCTGAAGAACATGCCCGAGTACTGAATGTACGCAACGAGCACGCCGATGGTCACGAACGACTCGACCCCAGGGATGAGCTTGGTGCCCGCGTAGTACAGGATCAGGGCCGTCGAGATGGCGCTCATGATGCCAACGGTCGGGAAGAAGAGGCTGAACCAGCGCACCTGCTCGTTGTTGGCGTCGAGGAGTTCGAGGTTCACCTCGTCGAAGCGCCGCGCATTGCGCGCCTCGCGGTTGAACACCTGCACGGTCTTCATCCCGCTGAGGTTCTCAGCCAAGTAGGCGTTGGAGCGCGAGGTGCGTAACCGCACGGCGCGGTAAGCCACCCGAATGCGGCGGCGCAGCAAGTTGAGCAGCAGGAACAGTGGCGGCATGACGATCAAAGTGATGAGCGCCATGCGCCAGTTGATGGTGAACATGTAGAAGAGCAGGCCAGCCATGAGGCCCACGTCGGCGATCAGGCCAACGACGCCGTCCGTCATCATCTGCTGGATGGCGTCGACGTCGCTGGTGATGCGGGTTATGAGGCGCCCGACCGGAGTCCGATCGAAGAAGCCCATGTGCAACCGCTGGATCTTGGTGAACATCTCGCGCCTGACGTCGAAGATGATGCGTTGCCCCAGCCACGAGATGAGGTAGGTGTAACCGTAGCGCAGGACGAAGCTAGCGAGCCGCAAGCCCATGTAGAGGATGACGACCATCCATAGCCCCTGCAGGCGCGCGTCGATGGTGAGGCTGGCGAACGGCTCGGCGCCCGCGATGATGTAGTCGTCAAGCGCACGGGCGAGGAGAGTGGGGAAGATCGGTGCCAAGGCGCTGTTCAACAGCAGCAATCCAACCCCGAGAACCAGCTGCAGGCGGTAAGGCTTGAGGTAGCCAAGCAGCCTGAGCATGATGCCCTGGTCGTACGCCTTCTCGAACGCCTCCCCATCCTCGTCGCGAACGCTCTCGGCGCGCATGACGCGGCGGCGCTCGCGGCTGCGAGTGCGGTAGGCGTCTTTGGCTTCCTTGACGGAGTAGTCCGGGATGTCGGTATCTAGCAGGTCGCGCGGGCGGCGGTCGGCAGAAGTGATCATGCGACCTCCAGGTCGGACTCGAGCTGTTGCCTGCGGTCCATGTCGGCGTACCAGCCGCCGAGCTCGAGGAGCTCCTCGTGAGTGCCTTGCTCGGCTACGCGGCCGTCCTCGAGGACTAGCACGCGGTTGGCATTCTGGAAGGCGCTGATGCGGTGCGCCACGATCAGGGTGGTGCGGCCAACCTGCGCCTCAGCGAGGCCAGCGAGGATGCGCGCCTCCGTCTGCGTGTCGACGGCCGAGAGCGCGTCGTCGAACATCAGGATGGCCGGCTCGCGCACGAGCGCCCTAGCGATGGCCGTGCGTTGGCGTTGACCGCCCGAGAGAGTAACGCCGCGCTCGCCTAGGCGCGTGTTGAAGCCTTGAGGGAAGTCAGCGACGTCCTCTGCGAGCTGCGCTAGCTCAGCGGCGCGCAGCACGAGCGGTTCAAGCACCAGGGCGGGAGCTTCGGGCAAGCCGTAGGCGATGTTGTCCGCGATGGTGTCGGAGAAGAGGAACGGCTCCTGCGGCACGAGGCCGATGAAGCGCCGCAGCACCTCGACGGGGAAGAGCTTGTGATCGATGCCGTCGATGAGGATCTGGCCCTCGTCAGGATCGATGATCCTCGCGATGAGGTTGACGATCAGCGTCTTGCCAGCTCCGGTACGGCCCGTGATTCCCACGGCCTCGCCTGCGTCGATCACGAAGCTGACGCGATCGAGGGCCTTGACGCCGTCGAACGTAACGGAGACGTCCTTGAACTCGATGCGGCCCTTGACGCTGCGCAGCTCGTAGTTCGTGTCAGGACCGTCGGACACCTTTGGCACCGACATGAGGATCTCGTTCAGCCGGCCCCACGAGGTGGTGCCGCGCTGCACGAGGCTGCCAATCCAACCGAGTGAGATCATGGGCCACTGGATGCCCTCGTAGAGGAACACGAAGCTCGAGAACTCGCCGACCGACAGGTTCCCGCCGATGCCGAGAACGAGGCGGCCACCGATGAGGAGCAGGAGCGACATGGTCACTCCGAAGAGGAACTCCATCATGGGGAAGAGCGGACCGTCGACGCGCGTTAGCGCCAAGTTGCGCTTGACGAACTCGTCGTTCAGGCGCCCGAAGGTGCTTACCTCGCGGTCCTCGATCCCGAAGCCCTTCACTACTCTTATGCCGGAGAAGTTCTCCTGCGCCATGGAGGAAACGTCGGAGAACTGCTCCTGGACGTACTTGTAGCGGCGGTGCACCACGCGGAGGAGGAGGTAGAACGTCAGGGAGATGAGTGGCGCGGTGGTCAGGGTGATCAGCGAAAGCTGGGGGCTGAGGCTGAACATGCGGTAGAAGGTGAAACCGAACAGGAAGATGGTGTTGAGGCCTTGGAAGGTCGCGACGCCAGCCAGCATGCGGACGGCGCCGAGGTCGGCCGTTAGGCGCGCCATGAGATCGCCGACCCTAGTGCGGTCGAAGTAGCCGCCGTCTAGC
>JBIQMD010000119.1:0-5770 GCA_044463725.1 Truepera radiovictrix | reverse complement strand
GCAGGCGGCAGACGACCGCGGGCTTGCCGAGCTCCTCGGCAGCTACGGTGGCATGGTGGCCAACGACGAGTCGTGGCTGGGTCAGCCACTCACGACGGTGGCGCCATCTACCACGGCCGTTGCAACGACCGTGCTGGCAGGCAACGGAGCCGCACCCGCCGAACTTGGCATCCTCGGCTACACCCAACTAATGCCGCGCCTTGGGTTGGTCGCGAACATGCTCTTCTGGCAACCAGCTTGGAGCCGCACGAGTCGCAGCGGTGACCTAGAGGCGTGGGGCCTCGCGCCGGAAGCGGCGCTACCTACCCAGACCATCTACCAAGTCTTGGCAGCGGCCGGGGTGCCGAGCCACACCTTCCACCCGAGCGACATCGCGCGTAGCCCGCTCTCGCGCATGCAGAACGCGGGCGCCCACGTGCACGGCTACATCGGGTGGGTAGACATGCTCACGCGCCTAAGTGCGCACCTCGAGGAGAGTGCTGGCAGACCCGGGTACACCTTCGTGTACTTCCCCGACTTCGATTCGCTCATGCACCGCGACGGCCCAACCACCCCGACCTTCGTTCCGCTACTCGAGGCGTTCGTAGCCGGTTTGCAGCGCATGCTGGCTGGGCTGTCGTCTGCAGCCAGACGCAGCACGCTCCTACTCGTGACCGCCGACCACGGCCACCACGCCGTGCCGCCCGACGAGGCCGACTTCCTTGACGAGCACCGCGAGCTGAAGGAGCGCATGGCCTGGCGCGAGGGTGGAGAGGCGCGCCACGTCTTCCTGTACGCCGCAGTAGGTAAGGCGGCCGAGCTTGCCTCATTGGCGCAAGACGCTTTCGCAGAGCGCTTCAAGGTCCTACTCGGAGAGGAAGCGCTGCTGGCGGGGCTCTACGGCGACCCGGCGCATCTCCACCAAGAAGCGCTCGAGCGCGTCGGCGAAGTGGTGCTGTTGGCGCGCGGCGGGGCGGCGTTGTGGGACGAGCGACGCGAGAGACTGCCGCTCGGCATGCACGGTTCGCTAACCGAGGAGGAGTTGCTGGTGCCGCTCCTGCCCCTGGCGCTCGACGCCGGTTAGCGCTGCAGCAAGCTCCTGCCCGTCATGGCAGCCGGCTGTTCCACCCCGAGGAGGTCGAGGATCGTTGGCGCGACGTCGCCGAGGGCGCCGCCGCTGCGGAGCCCAACGGCGGCAAGATCGGGGTCGTCCGAGACGAGGACGCACGGCACTGGGTTGGTCGTGTGTGCCGTGTGCGGCTTTCCGTCGGCCTCGAGCATCTTCTCCGCGTTGCCGTGATCGGCGAGGACGACGGCGGCGCCGCGCCGCTTCGCGACGGCGTCGAGAACTATCCCCAGGCCAGCGTCGACGGCCTCGCACGCTGCTATCGCCGCCTGCAACACCCCCGTGTGGCCAACCATGTCTGGGTTGGCGAAGTTGATGAGAACGAAGTCGTCTGTGCCAGCTTCCAGCCTGGCGGCCGTCTTGGCCGCTAGCTCGGGGGCGCTCATGCTCGGCCGCAGGTCGTAGGTTGCCACCTTGGGCGACGGCACCATCGCGCGCTCCTCGCCCGGGTATGGGGTCTCGCGTTGCGCGTCGAAGAAGTAGGTCACGTGGGCGTATTTCTCCGTCTCGGCCGTGTGGTACTGCTTCAGGCCTGCGCGTGCAACTACTTGCGGGAGGGTGTCGTCGATGGCGGGCAGCTCGAACGCGAACGGCGCGTGCAGCTCCTTGTCGTACTCCATCAAGGAGAGGAACGTGACGTGCGGGGCGACGCAACGCTCGAACTCGTGCCACTCGGGGCCGCCGAGGAGCGCGTGGCTCAGCTGCCGCGCCCTGTCGGTGCGGAAGTTGAAGAACAACACGACGTCGTCATGGTGCACGTTGCCGTCGCCTTGCGGCGCACCAGGGGAACTGATGAGCGTCGGCCTGACGAACTCGTCCGTCTCACCGCGCGCGTACGCTGCCTCGACCGCGGCAACGCCACCGTCGGCCACGTGCTCGCCCTGCCCGCAAACGACCAGGTCGTAGGCAAGCTTAGTGCGCTCCCAACGCTTGTCGCGGTCCATCGCGTAGTAGCGGCCGCAGACGGTGGCGAGGCGCGCGTCGCAGCCGGCGGCGCGGGCGGCTGCTAGGCGCTCCTCGAGCGTGGCAAGGTAACGCCTGGCTCCGTCTGGCGCGGAGTCGCGGCCATCGGTGAACGCGTGGACCCTAACGCGCTTCACCCCCTGGCGTTCGGCCAGTTCGATGAGCGCTAGGAGGTGAGGCAGGTCGGAGTGCACGCCGCCGTCGCTGACGAGCCCGAGCAGGTGCAGCGTGTGCCCTTCCGCGGCCTGGCAGGCGCCAACCAGCGCGGCGTTCGTGTAGAACGAGCCGTCGTCGATAAGGCCTTGAATGTAGGTGAGCGCCTGCTTGACGACGCGGCCAGCGCCTAGGTTGAGGTGCCCGACCTCGCTGTTGCCCATCTGCCCCTCAGGCAGCCCGACGGCCGTGCCTGACGCGACTAGTTGGGTGTGAGGGCGGTCGCGCCAGATGGTGTCGAACACGGGCGTGCGCGCCAGGTCGACGGCGTTGCCTGGACCGGCTGGGGCTAAGCCGAAGCCGTCTAGGACGATCAGAACTACGGGTTTCGTCATCGTATGCACTCCTGAGGGCCGCCGCATTCAGCCGGGGCGGTGATGGTTGACGTTGCGTTGGTCACTCGCTTGCTCCTGAGATGGCAAGGAGTTGGGCGATGCGCGCGTCAAGCGTGGCTATGTCCTCTAGCGTGAAGCTGGCGGGCGGTCGGCCGTGGCGCAGCGCGAGGCGCGCCCGGGCAACGGCTGCCAGGCGGCCAGCCAGGCGCTGGTCGCTTACCGCGGCAGGCAGGAGCGCGGCCAGTTGGGCGTCGAGCGCCCGGCTGGCCAGGTGGCTGGCAACGGCCAGCTCCTCATCGGATACTCCTTCTGCCACGGCTAGCGGGGTGGTCTGCAAGGTGCGCGCTAGCGCCACGACCCTGCCCTCCTTGGCGTAACGCGCGCAGGCCAGGCAGAACTCGCGGCCAAGTTCGACAGCCAGGTCGTGGCGTTGCGCCTCACGCAGGGCGGCCTCGCGTTGTGTTTCAGGCTGCAGGGCCCCGTCGTGCAGCACGCCGCAGCACGGGCAGGCCGTCCAACCCAGTGCGCGCCTAGCGGCCTGCAGCGCCAACAGGCTCCGGCCTGCTGCGAGGACGCCGCGCTCGACGTCGTCAGGTAACGCTAGTGTCGTCAACGCCCGCGTTAGCCGCTGGAGGTCGCCAGGGTCCGGAGCAGGCAGCGTTGGCGCTGGCTCCGCATGCTCGCTCTCCTCCAGCTTGCCGACCTGGAAGCGGATCTCGCGCACGTCAGTCACCAAGTAGCGGTCCCGATAGGCGGAGATGAAGCGCTGCCGCTCCATGCTCAAGTGCATGGCCGTTTCGGAGTCGCTGACGTTGACGTACAGGACCCCGTCGCGCAGGACCTTCGCGGCACTGAACGCCGCAAGCTCCGGTCCAACGAGGCGGCGCCACAGGAGGACGGCTTCCGCCCTGCGCACGCCGCGCTTGAGGCCGCCGCGCCTGAAGACCTCGGCTAGAAGTTCGGAGACGTGACGTTCACGCACGTCTGCCCTCCAACGCGGTCGCCTTGCCGGCGCGCATCTCGAGCCGATGATCGTAGCGAGGGGGCGGCTCCGTGCCAGACACGAACGCCTGAGGAGTCGCGGCCGCCAACTCGAGCAGGTACTCGCGCCGCGCCGCGTCCAGTTCGGCGGTGAAGTCGTCGATGAGCAGCACCGGCGGCTCATCGTGCTTCTCACTCAACAAGCGGTACTCGGCCGTGCGCAGGGCCAGCGCCGTGGTGCGCGCCTCGCCCCGCGACCCGTACTCCTGGAGGCTGACGCCGCCAAGCTCGAGGTAGAGGTCGTCGCGGTGTGGGCCGACGACCGTTTGCCCACGGGCTGCCTCCACGTAACTGCTTGCCTCGAGGGCGGCAGCCAACGACTCCTCGGCATGAGAGCGGCGCAACGTGAGCTGCAGGTCGAGGTTCGCCGCGCCTGCCACCTCACGGTAAACGGCGGCAACGAGCGGACCGATGCGCGAGACGGCGCGGTCACGGAGCGCGTCTATCTCGGTTCCGAGCGCCACGAAACGCTCGCTCCACACGGTAAGCGTCGGCGAGGAGGAGTTGCTGCGCAGGAGAGCGTTGCGCTGCTCGACCACGCGCAGGTACTCGCGCAGCAATGACGCATAGCGCGCCGATAGTTTGGAGAGGAGCCCGTCGAGGTACGAGCGCCTGCCAGCCGGTGGTCCGTGTATGAGGTCGGCGTCCTCTGGCGTGAGGAGCACGGCGCTTACCACCCGCGCCACATCGATGGTGCGCGCGGCCTGGCCGTCTACCTTGAGGACCTTGCGCCCGGGCGCCAAGCCAACCTCGATGCGCGACACGCCCTCGTCGTGCTCTACCTCGGCGGCAACGTACGCCTCTTCTTCTCCGATGCGCACTTGGCGCACCAACCGGCCACCTACGACATCACCGGTGCAGGCGAGGTATGCGGCCGCCAACAGGTTGCTCTTGCCGGCGGCGTTGTGGCCGACGACGGCGACCACTCCGCCTGGGAACTCGAGGCGTGTGCTCCGCAAGTTGCGGAAGTTGAGTTGCGACAGGTTCAGAAGCCGCACTCCACGAGTGTACCGCCGGGCGCAGTGGCGGCCGGTCAAGCAGCTGCAAGCGGTCAACTAGCGCGGAGCGTCCGTCGTGGCGGGTCAGAAGCGCCGTCCAGGCCGGTGCTAGACTCCAGCTAGATGAACGCACTCGACGTCGCCGCTATCCGGCGCGACTTCCCCATACTGGCCCGTGAGGTCAACGGCAAGCCACTCGCGTACCTAGACAGCGCAGCTTCGAGCCAGCGGCCGCGTCAGGTGCTCGACGCCATGCGTGACTATTACGAGAACCACCACGCCAACGTGCACCGCGGCGCCCATACCCTCGCTACCGAGGCCACCGCCGCCTACGAAGGTGCCCGCGAGAAGGTGGCGCGTTTCATCGGCGCGCCCGACCCGCGTTCGCTGGTGTTCACCCGCAACGCCACGGAAGCCATCAACCTAGTGGCGGCCAGTTGGGGCCGCGCCAACCTCCGTGCTGGCGACGAGGTGGTCATCAGCGTTGCCGAGCACCACGCCAACATCGTGCCGTGGCAGTTCCTCAAGCGTGATCTCGGCATCGTCATCCGGCCGGTACCGCTCACGGCCGGCCAGCGCCTCGACCTAGACGCATTGCGCGCAAGCATCAACGAGCGCACGCGCCTGGTCGCCACCTTCCACATGAGCAACGTCCTCGGCGCCATCAACCCAGTGGCAGAGGTAGTGCGCCTAGCGCACGAAGCTGGCGCGCTCGTGCTCATCGACGGGGCTCAGGGCGCTTCGCACTTGCCAGTCGACGTCGCAGGGCTAGGTTGCGACTTCTACGTCTTCTCAGGCCACAAGATGCTTGGGCCCACCGGCATCGGGGCCCTGTGGGCACGCACCGAGGTGTTGGAGGGCATGCCGCCATTCCTCGGCGGCGGCGAGATGATCGAGCGCGTGACGTTGGAGGAGAGCACCTACGCTGGCATCCCAGCGCGCTTCGAGGCGGGCACCCCGAGCGTGGCCGAGGCCGTCGGCCTGGGCGCTGCAGTGGATTACTTGACGGCCATCGGCATGGACGTAATCGCACGCCACGACCACGCGCTGGCCGAGCATGCCATCGCCCTGCTGGATGACGTGCCCGGCGTTACCCTCTACGGCCCCCGCGGCGC
>JBIQMD010000118.1:0-5777 GCA_044463725.1 Truepera radiovictrix | reverse complement strand
GTGATCGACGACCTCGAAGCCTGGGCGGTTGTAGCGCGCAGCAAGGTGCGCCTCTGCCAACGCCATGCCAACCGCGGTGCTGATCCCTTGGCCCAACGGACCGGTCGTCGTTTCGACGCCCGCCGTGTGGCCGTACTCCGGGTGCCCTGGCGTGCGCGAGCCCCACTGGCGGTAGCGGCCCAGCTCCGCCATGGGCAGGTCGTAGCCCGTCAGGTGAAGGAGCGAGTAGAGGAGCATGGAGCCGTGGCCCGCCGACTGCACGTAGCGGTCGCGGTTCGGCCACTTGGGGTCGCGCGGGTTGTAGCGCATGGCGTTCGCGAAGAGCGTGTAACCCATGCCGGCAGCGCCCATCGGCATGCCGGGGTGGCCGTCGCCTGCCGCTTGGGTGGCGTCGATGGTGAGGGCGCGGATGGTGTTAACGGAGCGCTCGGTGAGCGCCTTATCGGTGGCGGCGGTGAGGTCAGGCATTGTCGGTCCCTCCATAAGCCGCTCGTCCGGGCCAAGGCGGCAACGTGCGGCCCCGCCACGATACCAAGGCCGCAGCGTGCGGCCCCATCACGACACATTGGCCGCACGCTGCGGCCCCATCACGACACATTGGCCGCACGTTGCGGCCCCATCACGATTCCATGGCCCACGGCGCCGCCCGGGCACCTGCTGCGATGCTGGTGCCCGGGCGGCTCGCCGGACTCAGCGGACGGTGATGGGCCAGGTGGCCAACGTATGGCCGCTCCCGCCTGTCACGTAGCGCACCTCGTACTCCCCCGGCTCCTCCGGCGATTCCAGGGTGAGGGGGTTGCCTCCGCTCGTGTTGAGGGCGTAACCCCAGTCGCCTTCTGCCGTTCCGACCGGCACGATGGTCACGTAATCGCTTTCGCCGTCGGGGCCCTCCCAGTGAACGTCGAAGAACTCGACTGGCCCGACGACGGCGGGCGCGCGGACGCTTGCGACCGCTTCGGTGAGGGTTAGCGGCTGCCGCGCCAGAGTCACGTTCTCGCCGCCCGTGATGTACCTGATCTCGTACTCGCCAGCTACGTCCGGCGCATAGAGCGTGTAAGCGCCCGGTTCGGACGCGTACTCGAAATCGAGGTAGCTGCCTTCTTCCGCGCCTGCTGGCACGATGGTGAGGTAGTCGTCAGGGTTGCCGGTGGCGGCCAGCACTTCGATCTCGACCATGGTGCCCGCCATCGCCGAGGCAGGCCCTCGGATGCTGGCGCTGCCCTTGACGACCGTGATCGCACGGCTGGCCAACGTGTCGTTCTGGTAGCCGTCCAGGTAGCGCAGCTCGTACTCTCCGGGCGTGTCGGGGAGAGTGAGTTCCACGGGGTTGCCGGTGGCCGTTTCCTGGTAGGTCCGCCAGGTGCCTTGCGGGGCGCCGGCCTCCACCACGGTTATGTAGTCGTTCAAGTTGTCTGGGCCAGTCCAGGTGATGGCGATGGTGCTCCCGCCCGTCGCCTCGTCCGGCGCTTGCAGGCTTGCCGTCACTTCCTGGAGGTCGAGGACTGCGCGGCCGATGACCAGCTTGCTGCCGTCGGGCCCTTCGATGACGAAGCGCAGCTCGAGCGCACCAGTGACCAGTGGCAGGCGGAGGTCCACCTCGCTCTCGGCGCCGATGGCGGGCAGGCTGATGAGGTGGGTGTCGTCGCCAACTGGCCCGAGCTCGAGGTCGCCGCCCCCAGCCGGCGCCCCTTCCCAAGCGACGGCGAGGGTTGAACCTGCCGCCGGCGTGGGGGTAGCGGGGGTGAGGGTGACGCTCAGTTGCGGCGCGAGCTCGAAGGTGAACGTGTTCTCGGCTTCCGGCAGGACGGCGATGCCCGAGATGACTACGGGGCCGTCTGCGAACGCGTCGGCGAGGTGAGCGCTGTAAGTGCCTGCGCGCAGGCGCGCCTCGAAGTGGTCGTTCTGCAGCGGCGTGAAGCGCTCGCCGTCCGCCGCATCCGCTAGGGAGGGGACGAACGTTACGCTGGCGCCTTCCTTGACCGGCTGACCGTCGCGCGTGAGGGCAACGGTCACCCGGTATGTGGGCGCCTCCTTCACCGGCGCTGCCGCCTCCACGGCTCGGTTGAGGGCCGTGAGGAGCTCGGCCGCGCTGGCGGCGTTCACGAAGGTCCCGAGGCCGTCGAAGCTCGCCGCGGAGCGCGGGTCCAGGTCGAAGCCGATGATGCGCAGGTCGACACCGGCCGCCTTGAGCGCCTCCGCCGCTGCGCGAACGTCACCGCCGCAGGCCTCGAGCCCGTCCGTTATCAGCACCACGACCTTCGTGCCGCTGCGGCCCTCCAAGTCACCGGCCGCTTGTTGGAGCGAGTAAGCGATCGGGGTGGAGCCGCGCGCCTGCGTGTCGCGCACCGTGTCTAGGAGCGCTTGACGTTCTACGCCGGTGATGGGCACCAGTAGCCGACTGTCCTCGCACGAGCCCGGGTCTGCCGCGCGCAGTTCGGAACCGTAGACGCGCAGTCCAACGTTGAGGTCGCCGTCCGCTGGCAGTGCGGCTACGAGTTGGGTGAGGACGTCCTTGGCCGCGACTATGCGGTAGCGGCCGTCTCCTAGCTTGTTGAACATGGAACCTGACGCGTCGAGGATGAGCTCGACGTGGCTCTCTGCCTTGGCCAGCGGCGTCAGCAGGAGCAATGCGGCTGCGAAGAGCGCAGCCAAAGAGAACGGGAGATGACGCATGTGTGACCCCTTCGCAACTTGTCGGCCTCAGCCCAAGTCAACTCAGTTGAGGCAATGCTACGGGGCGGGGTGCGGCGAGTTAGTGGGTTTCGTCCCAGGTGGCCATCATCAGGTTGGTTCGTACGCCTTGCGTGCGCGGCGGCGCTCGAGGTCATCGCGGACCCGTTGCCCCGTTTCCCAGTGACGCTTCTGGATGTCCGTCTCCAACCTCAATCCCGGGACGGGCGTTGGCTTACCGTCTGCGCCAAGCGCGACGAAGTTGAGGTGTCCGATAGTGCACAGTCGGCGTTCGCCAGTCAGCGGGTTCTCGCCATGCACTTCGCAGCGCACGATCATGCTCGTGCGGCCCGTCCAGGCGACTCGGCACTTGAGTTCGATGATCTCGCCGACGTGGATGGGGTTGCGGAAGTCGATGGGCTCGGTCGAGGCGGTGACGACCGGGTTGCGGCAGAAGCGCTGAGCCGCCACGGCGGCCCCCATGTCCATGAGCTCGAGGACGTGGCCGCCGAACAGCGTTCCTAGCGGGTTCGCCATGTTCGGGAAGGCGGTGTTGACGCTGATGACCCAATCGGACGCCCGTGGGGTGGAGGGATCGTGTGGCACCAAGCAAGTATAGGCGCTGGTATGCTGTGGCTTCTTCGCCCCAGGAGGCCAGTTCATGACCAGCGCCAACCGCCGTTCCACGCTCCTAAGCACCGTATTGCCAACGCCAACGACCGCCGTGCGTGGTGGGTTGCGCACCGCTGCACTCGTCGTTGCTGGCGTGGCGTTCTTGGCGCTCTTGGCGCAGATCAGACTACAGATCGGCGTAGTGCCGATCACCGGCCAGACCTTGGGGGTGCTCCTGGTCGGGGTGGCCTACGGCGCGCGCCTTGGCGTCATGACGAGCGGCGCGTACTTGCTGCTAGGCGTGGCAGGCATGCCGCTCTTCACGGGTGGTCAGGCCGGCTTCGCCTACCTGATGGGGCCAACGGGCGGTTACTTGGTCGGCTTCGTCGTGGCCGCTGGGCTGCTCGGCGCGCTGGCCGAACGCGGTTGGGACAGGTCGCTGCGCCTCACCGCCGTAGGCATGCTGTTGGCCAGCCTCGTCATCTACGCTTTCGGCCTCACGTGGTTGCACTTCGCGGTTGGTGGCTCTTGGCTGCGGGCCATCGAGCTCGGCATGCTGCCGTTCGTGGCTGGCGACCTCATAAAGATCGGTTTGGCCACTGTGCTGCTGCCAACGGCGTGGCGTTTGCTCAGGAAGCGCTGAACTAGCAAGGCCCCACCAACTCGGTAAACAAGAACTCGCCCCAGACGCGTTGGTCTGGGGCGAGTCGGTGCCAGCCTGGAATTGGGGGAACCTCGTGTTCCGACTCATCCAGGAGGCGGCCCTTGGCTACCCTAGGCGGGCACCTCCACCGGTCATTGCTAAGCGTTTAATAATAGACCACCTCCTTTCCGTGGTAGCGACATGTTAGTACCAAGCAGGCGTCCATGTGGCAACCAGGCTACGAAGACTCGTACACCGTTCCCCGATGCTCGCGAGAGCCGCCCTTGGCGCCTGGGTCCATAACTTGTACTGAGTACAATTGCGCCATGGCGCCCCCTTGCGCCAGTGGCCTATAGACTGAAGCCCAGAACCTTAGCGTTACGCGCCCGGGCCCCGGCCGGCGCAGGAGGACGCCCGCATGCTGAGCATCCCAGAGAAGATCATCTTCTTGTTGTTGGCCGCCATCTCCGTGTACTTCGCGTACGTTGGCTTCAGGCGCGTCGTTCAAGTGATCGCTCGCGGCCAGCGCGGGCCAGTGCCGCGCCTCAACCAACTCCCGCGCCGCATCTTCGACGGGATGCTGCGCACGCTCGGCCAGACCACCGTCTTCAGGGCTCGACCGGGCGCTAGCTTCTTTCACTCCTTCATCTTCTACGGCTTCATGCTCTACCTGGCGGTCAACGCCGTCGACGCCCTCAACGGCCTCCTGCCCGTCAGCCTCACGTCGCGGTTGAACTTCGGGGTCCTCGGCAACATCTATCTGTTGATCGCCGACATCCTCACCTTCCTGATCCTCGTCGGCATGGTCTATTTCCTCATCCGGCGCTTCGTCGTGAAACCGAAGACCATCGCCCACGGCGGCCGCGTGAAGCTCCACGAGAAGGTGGTCGCTGGCGGCGTGCAGCTCGACAGCCTCATCGTCGGCGGCTTCATCCTGCTGCACGTTGGCTCGCGTCTGCTCGCCGAGAGCTTCCTGCTCGCGTCGCACGGCGGCCCCGACCCGTACCAACCGATCACCAGCATCGTCGCTGGCCTCATCGGGACCGGCGACGGCCGGATCATCGGCTGGCATGTGTTCTGGTGGGGCGCTCTCGGCATCATCTTGGCGTTCCTCCCGTACTTCCCGCGCTCCAAGCACCTGCACCTCTTCGCGGCACCGGCCAACTTCGCTCTTGACCGCCGCACGGAAGAGCTCGCCCGCGTACCGCTCGGGGTGCTCGAGCCCGTCGACCTCGAGGACGAGGCGGCGGAACAGTTCGGCGCAGCACGACTAGAGCACCTGCGTTTCCCGCAGATCCTCGACGCCTACGCCTGCATCCAATGCAACCGCTGCGCTAACGTCTGCCCGGCCAACCAGACGGGCAAGGCCCTCAGCCCGGCCGCGCTCGAGATCAACAAGCGCTACGAGTTGAACATGATCGCTGAGGAGTTCGCCGGTGGGGCAGAGAGCCCGCGGTCGCTACTCGAGTTCGCCATCCCCGCCGAGGCGGTGTGGGCGTGCACCACCTGCGGTGCCTGCATGGAGGTTTGCCCCGTAGGTTGCGAGCAGATGATCGACATCGTCGACATCCGCCGCGACCTCGTCATGATGCAAGGCGAGTTCCCCGCAGAGCTGCAGACCGCCTTCCGCGGCATGGAGCGCAGCGGTAACCCGTGGGGCATCGGCCAGGACAAGCGCATGGAGTGGGCGGACGGTCTCAGCGTGCCGACGGTGGAGGAGAACCCAGACTTCGAGGTCCTCTTCTGGGTCGGTTGCGCCGGCTCCTACGACCCGGCTGCGCAGAAGACGACGAGGGCGATGGCCCGCATTCTGGACCAGGCGAAAGTCAATTACGCCGTGCTAGGCAAGGGC
>JBIQMD010000117.1:0-5784 GCA_044463725.1 Truepera radiovictrix | reverse complement strand
CCGCTCGGGCCGCTCGCCGGGCAGCGCGTCCTTTACCAGGTCGGTGACTGCCACCATGGAGTTGCGCACGCTCGCCATGACGGTCCGCATGCCCCGGCCTTGGTCCCTCTTCGAGTTCGCCATGCCTCCATCTTATGTGCGCCCTCAGCCGCTAGCTTGTAGCGGTAACATCGCGCCATGAGCCCAACCAACTCGCAGCAGACGGTCGGTGAACTGTTCCTCGTCGAGGTCGAACGCGGTTACCGCGCGCAGAAGCTCCAGGCGGAACGCGCGCTTGACCAGTTGGCGGAGGACGATTGGCACCGCACGCTAGACGAAGGCGGCAATTCGGTTGCAGTGATCGTTCGGCATTTGGCCGGCAACTTGCGCTCGCGCTGGCGCGACTTCCTCACGACCGACGGCGAGAAGGCCGACCGCCAGCGTGACGATGAGTTCGAGGACGGCGGCCACGGCGTGGCCAGCATGCGCGCAGAGTGGGACGCCGCTTTCCAGGTCGTGTTCTCCAACCTGGCGGCGTTGACGCCAGCTGACCTCACCCGCACGGTCACCATCAGAGGCGAGGAAAACGGCGTGATCAGGGCCATCCTGCGCAACTACGAGCACACCGGCCACCACGTTGGGCAGATAGTCATGCTTGCCAAGCATTGGCGCGGCGCGGAGTGGAAGACGCTTTCCATCCCCAAGAAGTCGAAGGCCTGAGCTGGCTCTCAGCTTCCCGGCCGCAGACCGCGCATGGTGCGCTGCTCCTTCAGCGAGATCGCCACGCCTGCGCCAACCACGACGAGGATGCCAAGCCAACTGAGGGCGTCAGGTAAGTCGCCGTACGCCAGGTAACCGTAGATGACCGCGGTGACCATCTCGAAGTAGCCGACTGGCGCCAGCCAGGTGGCCGGGGCGTGATCGAACGCCTTGATCAGCAGGAAGTGCCCGCCTGCCGCGAGGATGCCGAGCAGCACCATGATCGCGAAGTCGGCCGGGGCGACCCTCACCCATACGAAAGGCACGATGCCAGACATGACTACCGCCCCGACCACCGCCGTGTAACCAAGGGTGACGAGCGGCGGCGCGCTGCCAGCCAAGCGGCGCGTGAACAGCATGTAGAAGCCGTGCAGCACGCCAGCGCCCAAGGCCAGAGCGGCACCGAAGCTGAACGAACCCGAGCCCGGCTTGAGGATGAGCATGATCCCGACGAAGCCGACCAGGACCGCCAGCACGCGCCAGCCGCCAACACGCTCGCCGAGCAGCAGCGGCGCCAGCACGGTGACAACGAGCGGGGAGACGAAGAACAGCGCAAGGGCGGTGGCTTGAGGCAGAAGCGAGAGGGCGAAGAAGAACAGCGAGGTGCCAGCGAGCAGCAGCGTGCCCCTCGCGACTTGGAGCCCCAACTGTTTCGGCACGAGGCCGCGCGCACCGAAGCGCCAGAGCAGGAACGGCAACATGCATGACAAGTGGAAGAGATAGCGCGCCCACACGATCATCGGCACGGGGTAGCGCTCGCTAAGGCCCTTGGCGAGGCCGTCCATCACGGGAAGCAGCACCATCGCGGCGAGCATGAGCATGGTGCCGAGGAGCAGGTTGGTTTTAGGAGTTGCGCTGCGCCCTACCCGCGCACTTTCGGCGCTCACTGGCGGGCGGCGAGCAAGGTCTCGGGAACATCACCGATCAAACCGTCGACCCCTAACGTCAGCATGCGTTGCGCCAGGTTGAGGTCATTCACGGTCCAGGTGAAGACGGCGAGTCCACCGGCCCGCCATGCCGCCATGCGCTCGGCGGTGACGAGCGAGAAGTGCGGGTGAACGGCCGCCACTGGCAGGCTCTCGAGCAGCTGTAGCGAGCTCGCCTCGTACGCGAGATACGCGAGAGGCACCGGCACACCCGCGTCCGCCATCACGAGCAACGCCAGCGGGTCGAAGCTCGAGACCCACAGCCGGCTCGTCAACTCGGTCGACCAGCGTCCGAGTTCAGCGCTAAGCTCCCGCGCCCGCGGGTCGTCGAACGGCGCAGCGGTCTTGAGCTCAAGGTTCACGCGCGCCTGCGGGTGCTCCTCTACGAAGCGCTTCAGGTCGGCCAGGGTAAGCAGGTCTGGCGTGCGCTGCTTCACTTCTGCGAGGGTCAGTTTCGCGATGAAACTGCTTGGTGTGCCGCCCTCACCCTCGAGAAAGGGGTCGTGGCTGATGACGAGGACGCCGTCTAGCGTGCGTTGTAGGTCGGTTTCGAGCCCGTCGAGCCCAGCGGCCAGCGCAGCAGAGAAGGCGGCGGAGGTGTTCTCGTGGGCAACACGCGGCGCCCCGCGGTGACCGAGGAGCACGGGTGAGCGGTCCGCCCAAGGTGTGTGCAAGTCAGTGTCTGAGGGGCGGCGGTCCATGCCGCCGATGATAAGTGAAGCGCGCGGCCGACGCCGCATATCATCAGGTCAATGAACGATGGTTACCATTTGGTCGTCTACGACGACGCTGCGGCGTTCGTGGCAGTGGCGGAGCCGTACCTGCTCGAGCATGAAGTCGAGCACTGTCTACTGCTTGGGCTCTTGCCAACCCTGCTCGACGGCTTCGCGGCAGACGCTTACTTGGCGGTCGTGCACACGGCAGGCGGCGCGCCCGCGCTCGTCGCGTTGCAGACACCCCCGCACCGGATGATCCTAAGCCGAGTTGCGGCTGGCCACGACCTGGACGAGGTACTGGCGCAGCTCCTCGCCGCCGCCCCAGCCGCGATGGGGGTCATTGGCGCGGTCGAACCTGCCGCTGCTTATGCGCGCGCCTGGTCCGCAGCGCACGCCATTACTGCGCGCCGCACGCAGGCGGAGCGCGTCTACCAGTGCACGGCCGTCGTTCCGCCCAAAGCGGTGCCTGGGAGCATGCTGCGCGCAGCCACCCACGACCGCGAGCTGCTAGTGGCGTGGCGCCTCGCCTTTATGGTGGAAGCCTCGCCAACCGACCCGCGTCTGTCGCTTGAGGGCGCGAGCGCGGCGGTCGATCGCGACATGGTAGCCGCAGACGGCGGTCTGTGGCTCTGGTGGGACGCTGGGCGCGCCGTTAGCCTGGCCGGCGTGCGCGGCCCGACGCGCAACGGCATCCGCATCGGGCCCGTCTACACACCACCAGAACAGCGCGGTCGAGGGTACGCCAGCGCACTGACGGCGGCCCTAACGCAACATCTGCTAGCTAGCGGCAGGGCTCACGTGACGCTGTTCACAGACCTAGCCAACCCGACCTCCAACGGCATCTATCAGGCCATCGGTTACCGTGCCGTGGCAGACCAGGACGTCTACGACTTCGGCTGAAACGTCGAGCGTTGGCTCAGTTCGCGCTGTGGCCCAGCGCTTCGCTTGCCTCTGGAGTGCCGGGCTCGGCATCCGCGAGTTCGGTGAGGAGGCGCCGCTCGTCGACGCGGGTAGCGAGCGCGGCCAACATGCTATTAGCGGCCTTCTGCATGACCTCGTTGGCGTGGACTGCACCGTCGGCCTTGACGACCTCGGCCACGAACGGCACGTTGACCGCCACCTGCACCGGCTGCAGGCCAAGCGCTGCCACGACGGGCTGCAGAGCGACCATGGCGCGCGTGCCAGCTGAGACCCCACCGTAAGTGACGTACCCGAGCGGCTTACCTGCCCATTCGAGGCTGAGGTAGTCGAGGGCGTTCTTCAGGCCGGCCGGGTAGGAGTGGTTGTACTCCGGCGTGACGATCACGACGGCAGCTGCGCGCTCGACGCGTTGCGCCCAAGCCTTGGTGTACTCGAACTCGTAACGCTGCATGCGGGGGTGGTGCGGTTCGTTGAGCAGTGGCAGGCCGAGGTCGGCTAGCTCGACGATGTCGACCTCGAACGCACCTTGCGCGTGCGCCAAGCCCTGTAGCCAGGACGCCAACGCGCTGCTCTTCCTCGTTGGCCGGGTGCTCGAGCTGATGATAAGCAGGCGGGGGAGACCCGCCTTTGGGGTGGGTGATGGCATCGGGCAAGCTTAGCCCGGCCTTCTGCTCGCAGCAGTAGGGCGGGGTACCCACCAGCCACGCGGCGCGAGTCGAGCGGTGCGCCGCATCTCGTGACCGCAGGCTACGATGGCCGCAGAGTACTGGCCCCGTACGCTCAGGCTACGGGTGCACGCCACTCGACTAGAAAGAGGAGGCAGACATGCCGATCACTAAGGCTGATGCGCGTTGGAGCGGCTCACTGAAAGAGGGTAAGGGCGAGATGCACATGGCGAGCGGCGCCTACTCTGGCCCGTTCTCGTTCGTTTCGCGTTTCGAGCACGGGGCAAGCCCCGAGACTGGAACGAACCCAGAGGAACTCTTGGCGGCCTCGCACGCGGGCTGCTTCTCCATGGCGCTCTCTGGCCAGCTATCTGGCGCGGGCAACGTGCCTGACAGCATCGAGACGACCGCAGCCATCACCATGGAGCGCGTCGATGGCGCCATGACCATCAGCAAGAGCCACCTCGTCACCAAGGTCAAGGTCGCTGGCATCAGCGATGCAGACTTCCAGAAGTTCGTGCAGGCCGCCGCCGCGACCTGCCCAGTGTCGCGCGCGTTGGCCGGCGTAGCCATCACGGTCGAGGCGACGCTAGTCTGAACCATGAGTCGAGTCGGTTGAAGTCTGTTCGGGCGCCTACGGGCGCCCGCCTTTTTGCTGGGGGTGGGCGACCAGTTTGGTCGGGACGTGAAACACGTACCACACGCCGAACAGCGCCGTCGCCGCAATAAGCACGCCGACGACGGTGTTACCCCGTTGCACGCCAACCAACCAGGTGCTGAACGCCGACACGACGATGATCATGCTCGAGGCGTACCACTTCACCCACCCAGGTATGCCGCGACCCGCGCGGTAATCGCGGATGAGCGGCCCGAACAGGCGGTGGTTGAGGACCCAGTTGTAGAAGCGCGGGCTCGACTGAGCGAAGAACCAGGTGGCGATAAGGAAGAACACGGTGCCCGGCATGCCTGGCACGAAGTAGCCGACTACCCCAAGACCGATCGCTATGAGGCCGCCGACGACGAACAGGAGCCTAAGCGCAGGGTGCTTGAAGAGCCTCAGTTCTGCGCTGTAATCAACCCACTCGCGCGCGAGTGGCCGCTCGTCTACGGCCGCCACGGCGGGCTGGTCGACTGCTTCTGGCGTCTCGGGCGACGGGAGCACCGGAGTGGGGCTGGAGGAGCTAGCCATTCGCGTAGAGTGTACCCTCGCACCGCCCGGGCGAATGGCTCCTGGTGGCCGGGCCTCTCACTGCTCCGCGGCGACGTTGACCAGGCCAGGCAGCAACTGCGCGCGCCGCAGGCCCCTTAGTGAGCTGCCGAGGTAGAACTCGCCCGCCTCCAACTCGGCAAGGTGCACCTCACCCTCTACGCAGTCGCCGTCCGCGATGAGCTCGCCGCGCAGCACGCCAGGCAGTGCCCCTGCTGCTAGTGGTGGCGTTACGAGCGCGGCGCCGCGCCGCACGAACACGTTCGAGATCGCGCCCTCCGCCACGGCGTCCTGGCGGTTGAGGAAGACGATGTCGGCTAGCCCCAACTCGGTTGCCAGGGCTGAGGCGCGGTCGTAGAGGCCTCTCGAGGTCGTCTTGTGGCGCCTGAGTGGGTCGCGTTCGTCGCAGCGCTCGAAGGCCAGGCCGACGCCAACTGGCTCAGGAATCGCGGCGGGCAAGGCCGCAGTGGTCACTTCGAGCTCGCCGTCGCGGGTAACTAGGAGCCGCACCCTCGCCGGGACGACACGGTCAGCTACCGTGCTCAGAAGGAGCGTGCGCGCCGCATCGGGAGAGAACGGGATGCCGAGGTAGTGGCAGGCGCGGGCTAGCC